>NZ_BAAFHD010000007.1:0-240073 GCF_054665095.1 Acidisoma sp. C75 | reverse complement strand
TCCTTAATGCCGTTCTTACGAGCGGCGTTAAGATCACCAGCCGGATTCAACATTACAAGGCGGCACTCACCGGGCGGATACTGAGATGCAGCAGATGACCCGGCTCATTGATGCTGATGAGAAGCGTCGTCGTGACCGTGAGAGCACGCGGGCCCAGCGAAAGGCGGCAGGTGTTCAAAGCCGGGACGAATGGCTGCGCGCACACAGCACGAACCGTGATCGGCCATGGGAGGCCGCAGGCATCAGCCGTGCCACCTGGTATAGGCAGCACCAGGCAATGTGAGACAGGTCTGTCCCTACATCTACTGCTGCGAAGCCCGCACTGCGGTCGGGCGCCGCGCCGGCGGGGGCAGGCAGCTCACCTCCGAAGGTCTCGGCGGCGATGAGCGGGCAGCAGCCAGCGAGCGACAAGCTCGCGAAACCGGCACCGAGCCGGCGGCGAGCCCGGCCCTGCGCCGTCACACCCAAGTGGGATGGAGGAGCGAGAAGCCCAGGCTGCGCCTCGGTGCCGGCGTCCCACTCTCGCGTAGAAGGCGCGTGGGATGCGTCCCATCGAAGCGCCTCTAGCCGGCAAACAACCTCGGCGATTGTCTAAAGAAGAACAGAGAGGTCCGAGTTTGCCAGGCATCAGCCGCCTGCACGGGCCGGGTGGGACGAAAGTGAGTCGGAGAGCCGATTTATCCCTCCGTCCCATGCGGGGAGGCCGGGAAGCTCCCCCACTCAGCTCACCCGGCGGCCTGCAGGGCGGTCACCGTCCGCGCCAGCTCCTCCGCCAGAGGCCCAGGCAGCAGCCGGGAGAAGGCTTCCGAAAGCGCCGCATAATACCAGAGCGTGCCCTCCTGCCCGGCCTTGAACCGGTCATAGACGGTCGCGCCATGGGTCCGCACGTCGATCAGGATCGCGCGGGCATTGTGGACCTTGTCGGCGAGGCTGACGAGCAGCGCATCCGGCGCCGCGGTTTCGAGATGCGCGAGGTAAGCCTCCTTCCGCGCCCGCCAGGGCGGCTTGGGCAGCACATCCGCATCAGTGCAGGCGCGGACGATGCCGGCCACCCGCGGCCCAAAGCGTTCCGCGATCACCGCCTCATGCTCGGCGCCGACATCCTCCAGCACGTCATGTAGCAGCCCGGCGATTGCCTGGTCCTCATCACCGCCGAATTCCATCACCAGCGCCGAGACGCTCATGAGATGCGAGATATAGGGAATCTCGGTCCCTTTCCGCCGCTGGTTGCCATGCAGGTCGGCCGCCATCACGATCGCTTCGGCAAGGCGACGCGTCCGCGGCGATTCAGGTAAGTCATGTGCCACTTTAGGGAAGCTCCAAAAGAGTCAGTTCCGGAATCCTAAACAAATCCTTGCCAATGCCAATCGGCCAGCATGACGGGTCATCATGCGGTGGCGATTAGGAAATTCCCTTGGTCTTTGGCACGCATTTCCTAATCGTTTTTGCAGGGCGGGCTAGGACGAGCGAGCCAGCTATCCTATAGCCAGCGGCACGCGAGAGCGGGTCTTAGTTGCCGGAGTGCTCAAACCTGATAAGCCACGGCGCACGCCTTGTAGCCAAGGCTGAGCAATCATCGGCTGGTTTCGCTGCTTCGGATACGCTCATACACCTCCCGCGCCAGATGCTCATGGGCGGCGTTGCGGAATTGCTTGTCGCTCATCACCCGATTGAAGATCTCGTCATTTCCTTCCATGCGCTGAATGAAAAGGTCATCGAGAATACGACCGAAGAAGGCCGAGAAATTTTCCGCCGAATTGGCCTTCGCGGCCTCGACCACCTTTTCGTCTAGCTCGGCCGTCGCGCGCACCTGGTCGAAGAAAAGCTGATCAGCCTCCGTAAACTCCGTGCCGAACCGCTCGTTGAGCTGGTCGACCAAAGTGGAAAGAGGCACATCACTGTCCTTCTCCCGACCCGATCCAACATCGGTCGGCCCTTTGAGTGGATCGGCCTCGCCTTTGGATAGGTCGATCGTCCCCTCGCTCACCTGCTGGAGACGGAAAAATTTCAGCGCCACATCGTCATCGAGAGTGAATTTGCTGCCGTCACCCGGTGGCGGCAGCTTGGGCGCCAAATTGCGCAGGAAGGCGTAAAGCCGCTCCAGTTCCTCGTCGAAGTAGGGCAGTATCTGGGAGAGGAAGCCATAGAGGTTACGGAAGGCGGTCAGCAGCCCGCGGAACTCCTCCTGTTCGGCTTCCTCTCGCTCGTTAAATCGGTCGACGCAGCGGTCCAGAATTGCGTTCATTAGCCTGTGATCCTGCCCACTCGGGTCGCGCCGCGCCTTGAACCAGACGGCCGCGAACTCCGTCACGTCCTGCGGCGTAAAGATCGCCGGTTGCAGCAGCTTATGATGCAGCTCGTTCAGCTTCTGGGGATCGGCATTCTCGCCGACCGGCGTTGTCTCGTAATACGGCTTGAACGCCTTGAAGATGTCGTCCTCCTCATTGCGAAAATCGAGGACAAAGCTGCGTGTCTTGCCCGGCGCAATGCGATTGAGGCGCGAAAGGGTCTGCACCGCCTGAACGCCTGCCAGCCTCTTCACCACATACATCGTCTGCAAGAGCGGCTGGTCGAAGCCTGTCTGATACTTCTCCGCCACGATGAGCACGCGATAGTCTTCACCGGCGAAGCGCTCCGGCAATTCCCGTTCCGGCAGGCCCTCGTTCATGCCGACCTCCGTGAAGGCCGATCCCTGCTGGTCCGGATCTTCGACTGTGCCGGAGAAGGCGACCAGCGCACGAATGCCGCTATAGCCCTTGTCCTTGATATAGCGGTCGAACGCCTGCTTGTATTTGACGGCGGAGAGGCGCGAGGCGGTCACCACCATGGCCTTCGCCCGCCCGCCCAATTCGTGCATCACCTTCAGGCGGAAATGCTCGATGATGACCTGTACCACCTGCTCGATATTGACGGGGTGCAGTTCCAGAAACTGGCTAAGCGCCCGAGCCGCCGCCTTCTTTGGCACATCCGGGTCATCCTCGATCTGCTTCACCAGGCCGAAGAAGCGCTTGTAGGTGGTGTAGTTCTGCAGCACGTCCAAGATGAAGCCTTCCTCGATCGCCTGCCGCATCGAGTATTCGTGGAACGGGGCCGCGCCCGAAGGCCCGGGCTCATCAAACACGGCCTTGGTTTTGAACTTGGGCGTGGCGGTGAAGGCGAAGAAGCTCAGATTTGGCTGGCGCGCCCGGCTCATTACCTCCCGGAGGATACCGGCCTTCGCTTCCTCGGTAAGCTGGTCATCCTCCTCATCTCCCAGCTGGGCGGCGATGGCGTCGGCGATGCCGTCTTTGTTGAGGATGCCCTTGAGCGCCGCGACCGTCTCGCCCGATTGGGAACTGTGGGCCTCATCCACGATCACGGCGAAGCGCTTGCCTGCTGTGCTCAAGGCCACGCCTTCGCCTTTACTCTCTAGGGTGCGGATGGCCTGGCTGATGAAAGGAAACTTCTGGATGGTCGAGATGACGATGGGCACGCCGCTCGCCAGCGCGCGAGCCAGTTGCTGGGTATTCTCGTCAATCTTCTCCACCACCCCCGTCTTGTGTTCGAACTGGTAGACGGTGTTCTGCAATTGCTGGTCGAGCACCCGCCGATCGGTGATGACGATGACCGAAGAGAATACCTTGGCATCTTGCGCATCATGCAGGCTGGCCAGCCGATGGGCGAGCCAGGCGATGCTGTTCGACTTGCCGGAACCTGCGGAGTGCTGAATGAGGTAATTGCGCCCCGGCCCATGGTCCCGCGCGTGGTTAACGAGCTTCCGAACGGCATCCAGCTGATGATAGCGCGGGAAGATCATGGTTTCCCGTCGCACTTTCCGCTTGCCGCTCGGTGTTTCGACCGTCCGTTCGCTCACGTCGAGGTGCATGAAGCGCTGGAGGATATCGAGCAGACTATCCGCCCGTAGCACCTCATCCCAGAGGTAATGCGTCTTCCAATTGCCCGGTACTGGCGGATTGCCCGCGCCGAAATTGTGGCCGCGGTTGAAGGGCAGGAAGAGAGTCTCTGATCCCTTCAGTTCCGTCGTCATCCAGGCTTCGTCAGGGTCCACCGCGAAATGCACCAGCGCGCGTTCCTTGAAGCGGAACAGAGGGTCCCGCCCGTCCCGGTCGGTCTTGTATTGCCTGCAGGCATCCTCGGCACGCTGGCCCGTGAGCGGGTTCTTCAGCTCGATGGTGACAATCGGCAGGCCGTTCAGGCTTAGCACCACATCGATGATGCATGTGCGCGGCTTGCCATCTGGTCGCTTTAGCACCTCGGAGGTGAAGGCGAGCTGACGCGTGATGGTCAGCCGATTGGCGGCATAGCGCGCGGCGCTCTCCGGGTTCATGCCCGAATTGGGCTGAAACCAGGCCAGCCGCAGCTCCTTGCCGTAGCATTTGAAACCATGCCGCAGCACGCCCAGCGCTCCCTTGCTCGCCAGCTCCTTGGTCAGGCTGTCGATGACGGTGGCGGCGGTGCGGTCCTTCAACATCGCTTCGAGCTGCGCCCAGCGCGCGGATTGGCTCTCGCGGATGAAGCCAATTACGTCGTCGGGGAACAGGGCGCTGGCGGGATCGAAGGCGACCGGCGTGCGCTTCTGGTAGCGGTCGTTGGTGATGAGGCCGTGTTCGATGGCAGATTCGAAAGCGTGTTCGGTGTGGCCCGACATCAGCGTAACCCCTCAATTTGGCCGGTGACGGCGGCAGTGATGAGGGCCGAGCGATATTCCGAAAGCCGTCTCATGCTCGCGCCACATTTCTCGATCACAGGACCAATCGAGTGAAGACCAGCGATAACAGCTTTCTCGATTACCGCTTGTTCTTCCAGTGGCGGAATCCAAACTGGTAGAGACATGAGGTTATCTTTGGTTAACTTTGGCTGGGCAGAGCCAGAAATATACGGATCGAGGGGATATATGGCCAATAATTCTGCACAAAACCAGATAGTTAGGTCAGTCGGGCGCAAGATATGAGCATGATTATTAACCCAATATTTCCCAGCTGCACGAAATGCGAGGGGGGTGGAGCGTGATAAGAGGTTCGCACCGTCTTCAGCAACTAAGACTGTCGGAAAGTCGAAGATATATTCATCGACATAGTCGATGATCCCAGACGCACCGTAATAAGGGTAGACACGCTCGATACCCTTCCGCAATTCGGCGGCAATGGGGATACGCATCCGATTCAGACTTTCTGCCGTGTAGCGAAGTGATCGCACCTCCCAATGCGCGGGGATCTGGCCGAGCCAGTCGATGCCGCTGTCTTTCATGGGGGCGGCGGGGTTGAGGCCCTTGGTGACGGCCTGGGTGATGATTGCCTGCCGCTTCTCCGCCAGCCGCTCCAGTAGCTCCCGCTTCCTCTCGATCAACCCATCGATCTGCGCTGTCTTTTCATCCAGAAAAGCCGCAATGCGCTTTTGAATTTCCAGGGATGGGAAGGCAAAGGGGGCAGCCTTGACCTTTTCCGCTGTGAAATGCGGAATAGTTGCCACATTGCAAATTAGGTCAACATAACCGGCCAGCTTGAGAAAGGTGAACCACCAGAACAGGTAGCGGCTTGCGATTTGCTTGCCGTCCAGAGGACGAACACGATTAATAGCGTTTTGAAAATAGTATTCGTCATCGGAGGTAAATTGTGCGGTGCGCCCGGCGTCGCCACCCTCGCTGATGAGTATATCGTCGCGCTTGAGGCGGAATTTCTCCTTTTCGTGCGGTTTGATCCACATCGCAAATTGATGGGAAAGGTCCAAGCCGGATTTGGCGATGCTGATTGCCCGCAGATAGGGCAGCAGTTCATCATCATCCCCACTAGGGTCGTTCTGGAGCATCTTCCCAAGCTGGACGTGAGAAAATTTCGATACGGAAGATCGACGCCAGTCGGCTGGAATGACGATCTCGAAGCTCACGCCAACAGCCCCTTGAGCAGCCCGGCGATCTCGCCCTCGAGCGTTGCGATATCAGCTTCGATCTCCGCCAGCGGGCGTGGCGGCTTATAGACGTAGAAATGCCGGTTGATCGGAATCTCGTAGCCAACCTTGGTCTTGCTGTAGTCCACCCAGGCATCGGGCACGTGGGGCAGCACCTCGGCTGTGATATAAGCGTCGATCGTCTCCCGCATCGCCTCCACCAGATCGTCGTTCGGCATGTCCGGCCCGAACTGCATCGGCAGAGGCAGTGCCGTGCCCGGCGGCAGGGGGATATTCTCGGTATCGCGCAGCTCGCTATCGGGCTCGGGCCGGCCCTTACTGTCCCGGCAGATTTCGGCCTCCGGGTCGCGCTCGCCCAAGGCGGCAAAGATCGCCTTCTTGATCGGTGCAGGCAGTTTCAGCTTGGCACGCTGGGCAGCAGCATCGAGATCGGCCTCGAAATGCTCGCGATCCCTATAGAATCCCTTGCGCTTAAGCGTCGCCAGCATGCCGCGGATCGCGTCCTGCTGGGCACGCCCTTCCGCCTCCTCCGCTTCAACGGCCTTGGCGTCCTTGCGCTTCTTAGAGACGGCGAGGCCCAAGAAAGCCGATTGCTCATCCAGCCGGGCGATGCGCTCTTTCGTCGCTTCGAAATTGAGGCGCAGCGGCCGCTCGACCGTGACTTTCAGGAAGCCAAACTCGCGGTTCTCGAAGATGCGGCTGACGACGCGCTTCTCCGGGCTGCCATTGATCGGCACCTCCTCCTGCTCGCCATCCTGGAAATTTCCGTAGATCTCGGTCAGGCGGTCGATATGAGCGTCAGAGAGCTCGTTGCGCTTGTTGTTCAGGCTCTTCTTCATTTTCTGAAAGAAGCGCGTGCCGTCGATCAGCTGCACACGGCCGCGTCGCTCGGCTGGCTTGCGGTTGGTAACGAGCCAAATATAGGTGAAGATGCCGGTATTGTAGAAAAGCTGGTCCGGCAGGGCGACGATTGCGTCCAGCCAGTCATTCTCGATGATCCAGCGCCGGATATTGGATGGGCCGGAACCAGCATCGCCGCTGAAGAGGGGCGAGCCATTGAAGATGATGGCGATCTTCGATCCTTCGCCGCCCTTCTCCGGCGGGTCTTTCATCTTGGAAATCATGTGCTGGAGGAAGAGCAGCGAGCCGTCATTGATCGCGGGCAGGCCGGCGCCGAAGCGGCCGGAGAAGCCCATTTCATTCGCCTCCCGCTCAACGCCCTTCTGCTGGTCCTTCCACTCAACACCGAAGGGCGGATTGGCCAGCATGTAATGGAACTGGCGGCCCAGGAAACCATCGCTCGTCTTGCCATCCCCCAGCGTGTCGCCGAGGATGATGTGGTCGGTCTCCTCATCCTTGATGAGCATGTCGGAGCAGCAGATCGCCCAGCTTTCGTCGTTATATTCCTGGCCGTAGAGGCCGAGATGGGCCTTGGCGTTGCCGGCGCGGATCGTTTCTTCCGAGACCGAGAGCATGCCGCCGGTGCCGCAGGCTGGGTCGTAAATCTCCCGGTAGACGCCGGGTTTGTAGGCGGGGGCTGTTCCTCGCCCTTTGCCGCCACGGCCGGTGCCTGCTGAGCAAGGCTAGCGGCTTGCTCAGGCCTGGGCTTAAGATATCCTAGAGTTTCGACAGTCGGACGATCCGCCTCGGGCGGCGACCGCAGCAAGGCTCCCTTTCGGGGAGGGGGAGCGCCATTTTCGCCCCAGTGATCTCGGCGAGAAACCGAGGACAAACCTCGCGGAGGGGAGGGGTTTCGTTTGCCAGCTCAGTCGCTCTTGGCCTCAGCGGTTCCCGGTCAGTCCCGGTGATGGCCCGAACGGCTACCGACAAGCGCATCGCAGGTTGTGGGTAAGATTGCGGGTAGATAGTCCAGGCGAGACGAAATAACCTAACGATATCAGATACTTATATGGGTTAAATGGCGGAGAGGGTGGGATTCGAACCCACGGTACGCTTGCACGCACAACGGTTTTCGAGACCGCCCCAATCGGCCGCTCTGGCACCTCTCCGTGTGTTCCGCGGCTTATAGGTAGCTTCGCGGCCGGCGGCAAGCGCCTCGCGCGAGGTTCTGGGCCCGCCGGGGCGCGGGCCGGCCCGACTTCAGGCCATCATCTCGTAAGAGGAGGCGCGGGCGGCGCGCGGCGTGCTCTCCAAACCCTCAGTCCCCGCCGCCTTGCCATTGCCGTTGCCGTTCAAGCGGAGTGAGGCGACCCCGAGCGGGCCGAAAGGCCGCCAGCCGACGCGGTCTTCCACCCGCGCCGCCGCCTCACGCGCCGCATTGGCGAAACGATCGAGCGATTCGCGCACCCGCAGTTCCGGCATGATGATGCTGATCGTCATCTCGCAGATGCCGGACGCGTTCATGATCGGCGCGGCGACGCAAGCAATCCCCTCGTCGGTGCCGGAAAGCTGTGTCGCGTAGCCGAGCCGGCGCGCCTCGTCGCAGAGGGCGGCGAATTGTTGCGGGTCCATCGGCGCGCGGCCGGTGGCGGAGGGCACCGCATATTGGCGGAACAACTCCACCTGCTCATGCTGCGGCAGATGGGCGAGGAAGAAGCGCCCGGAGACACTCCAGTTCAACGGCACCTGCGCGCCGATGCGGCTCGATACGCGGAGGTTGCGCGAGGCCTCGGCCATATCCTGGATCACCACATAGCCATCATGCCGGGCGCAGAGCTGAACCGTCTCCCCCAATTCCTGAGCGAGCTTGCGCATTTCGTGCCGCGCCTCGCGCAGGAGATCGACGTTACGGCCATAGGCGAGGCCGTAATGATACATCCGGCTGCCGAACCATACCGCGCCGGCATCGTCGCGCTCCAGAAGCCCTGCCTGCACCAGTGCATCGACGACTCCATAGATCGTCGATACCGGCGCACGGATCGCCTTGGCGAGATCATAGGCCGAGGTCGCCTTGCCTTCGATGACCAGACGGTCCAGCACCTGTGTCGCGCGCAAAAGCCCGCTCATGCGTGAACGGGGGCTACTGCCTTGGCTTTCGGTCGTGAAGGAATGAATGTCCGCGTCCATGGCCTAACTCCTCCCCGCCTTGCGGCCCTGAGACAAGCCGGCCGGCGTGTTTTCGCGCCGGGAGCCGAAGCCGCCCCGAGCACCACTCTATGGCAATAAATAGGCAGAGCGACGCCGCGCCGCAAGGAAGTACCGCCGCTGGGGCGCATGCCGGCCTTGCATTAGGGCGGAGCAACTTACGGCGCAACGATGTTGCGCTGCAGCATTTTGCGCGTGATCAGCCGTCCATCGGCGGCCGGCGCGCCGCACCCGGCAGGCCGGACCAGATCTCGCGCCGCAGCCTCTGCCAGAGATGGCCGCGCCATTGCCCATCGGTGCGATAGAGATAGGATCGTGCCGCCGCGGGAAGCGGCCGGGCAGGGGCGGGGAGCGGCATGCGCAGCCCCTGGCAGATCCCGGCTGCGCCCTGCGCGGGCAGGCCGATCCGCAAGCTCTTGACGGCGTAGGCAGCGATGCGGAGCGCGAGCGCCGGCCAGGGCGTCCGCCACTTGCGGGCGATATAAAGCCGGTTGCGCAGATAGAGCCGCCAGCGCTGCCCCTGCCAGGCCACGCGCTCGGCCGCCGCCAGGCCATGATGCACCGCGATATCGCCCGCATACAGCAGCCGCCACCCGGCGGCGATGGCGCGGAGCGCGAAATCGAATTCTTCCCAGGTGAAGTGCAGCGCCGCATCATAGCCGCCGAGCGCAGCCCAGGCCGAGCGGCGGATGGCATGCCCGGCGCCGACGAAAGTTGCCGCTTCGAAGCGTTCGCCGGCCCGCGGCAGGAGGGCGAGCGGATAGCCCCAGGAGGCGAGATCTTCGGCTGCGCCGCGGCCGTCGAGGATGCGAAAGCCGATGGCGGCGAGTTCGGGCTCGGCCCGCAGGAGGGCGGCGGCTGCCGCCGCCGTCCCCTCCGTCGCGAAGACTGCATCATTATCGAGCGCGATGAGCGCCGCGCCATGGCCGAGCGCCGCCGCCGCGTTGCGCCCGCCGGCAACGCCGAGGTTTTCCGGGGAGAAGGCGAGCATCGCATCCTGCCGCCCCGCGATGAGGCCAGCGAAGCGGGCGAGGGTCGCGGCATCCGACCCCTGGTCGAGCACGATCACATGGCGGGAAAGCCCGCTCTGCGCGAGGGCGGAGCGGATGGCGGCTTCGGTCTCCGCCGCACGGCCGAGGCTGAGGATGAGGATATCGGCGTCGTAGGAGGAAGAGGCCGGCGGGGGCCGCCCGGCATGGAGCTGGATCACCGCCGAGGGCCCGCGCCGGTCCTGCTTTCAGCGGAAGACGACCCGCGCCGACATGAAGAAGTTCACCCATAGCCCCGCGATGGAGCCGGCGGCGAGGGCGATGACGGGATGCGCGATACAGAGCGGAGAAGTTGTGACGAGGGCGATATAGGTGCCGCGGTTGAGGACGAAGCCGATGCCGTTGGTCGCCAGATAGCGCATCCATTCATGATGCAGCCGGCCGGTGCTGCGGCCGCGGAAGGTCCAGATGCGGTTGAGGAACCAGTTGACGGTGGCGGCGACGAAGAAGGAGAGCAGCCCGGCCGGCACGAGGCCGACGCCGAAACCGAAATGAGCGGTATGGACCACCGCGTAATCGACGCCGAAGCCGATCGTGCCGACCACGCCGAACTGGATGAAGCGCTGGGCGAGGGGGATATGGCGTGCCAGGCGGGAGGTGAGGCCGCGCGGCGCGGTCTCGTTCTCGGCCAAGGGCAGCGGAGCGGCAGGATGGGTCAAGGAAACGTCTCGCCTGTCTTGGGTCATGACTGTCCGGCAGCCTTTTGCACGCCCCGGCCATGCGGTCGATTTACGGCTTTTTAATGCGGCGCGGGAAGAAAACTTGTAGCCGCAGAGGCGTCTGCGGCAACAAACCTAAGAATAAGTTCATCTATCCGCGCGCCGCCCGGCGCAAACATGCCACAATCACGCTTTAGCTCTCTTCTCCATGAGCGATGCGATAGTGACGCCGGATGGCTGGTTCCGTCTCGGCGCTAAAACCTACAGGGCCTGCATCGGCCGTGGCGGTGTCTCGCCCGCGAAAGAGGAAGGCGATGGTGCGACCCCGGCGGGCCTGTTGCCGCTGCGCCGCGTGCTCTATCGGGCGGATCGCGTGGCGCCGCCGCGCGCCTCGGTTCCGCTGGAGCCGATCGGCCCGGAGGATGGCTGGTGCGACGATCCGCGCGATCCGGCCTATAATCGGATGATCCGCCGGCCCTTCGCCGCGCGCCATGAGCGGTTGTGGCGGAAGGATCGGCTTTACGACGTCATCGGCGTGCTGGGCTGGAACGATGATCCGGTGCAGCCGGGTCGCGGCTCGGCGATCTTTCTGCACGTGACGGCCCCCGACCGCAGGCCGACGGAGGGTTGCGTGGCGCTCGACCCGCCCGATCTCTTGGCGGCGCTCGCCATGGGGCTTGGCGCGATTCACGTTGTTTTGATGTAACCGAGGGGCGCAAAGGCGAGGCGTAACAGCCGGAAAGCCCGGCCGATCAGGTGCTTTCCGGCTTTTAATTGGGCTTATCCGGTCAAGAGCCGCGAAATCGTAAGTCGAGATTATAGTAAATCGCGTGAGCGGCCCTATTTCGAGTTCGTCTCTTCGATGCAGGCGGGCGGGTGCCGGGAATGTTCGATGCGTTTGGGAATAGGAGCGGCCGCCTTGCGCACCATATCCGCTCCGCCCTGTCAGGAGGTGCGAGATGCTGAATTCGATGGTTGAGGAGGAAAGGAGAGAAGTGGTGGAGAAATCCAACGGAGATGAACGTGCAATTCTGATCGTGGATGATGATCTGTCACTGCGTTCGACCCTCGCCGAGCAGCTGGTGCTGGATGGGGAGTTCCGCTCCGCCGAGGCCGGAACGGTCGCCGAGGCCGAGAAGATTCTGGCCCAGCCCGGCACGCGTTTCGATGCCATCATTCTCGATGTCAGCCTACCGGATGGTGACGGGCGGGATTTCTGCATCCGGCTCCGCGAGCGCGCATTCAAGATGCCGATCATCATGCTGACCGGATCGGCCGAGGAGACGGATGTCGTCCGCGGGCTCGATTCTGGCGCGAATGATTATGTCTCGAAGCCGTTTCGGCTTTCGGAGCTGATGGCCCGGCTGCGCGCGCAGCTGCGGCTGTTCGAGAACAGCGAGGATGCGGTTTTCACCATCGGGCCCTATGTCTTCCGCCCGGCGACCAAGCTGATGCACGACCCGGCCAAGAACCGGCGCATCAGGTTGACCGAGAAGGAGGCGGCGATCCTCAAATTCCTCTATCGCGCGGGGTCCAAGGCGGTGGCGCGACAGGTGCTGCTGAACGAGGTCTGGGGCTATAACGCAGCTGTCACCACCCATACGCTGGAGACGCATATCTATCGGCTCCGCCAGAAGATCGAGCCGAATCCGAGCAATTCGCAGCTGCTCATTACGGAAGCAGGCGGCTATCGCCTGGATCCCAAGGCGAGCTGAGCGGGGCGAGCGCTCCGCTTTCTGCCCCGCCGCTCGCCTCAATAAGGCGCGGGCGTCTCGCCTGACGGGGCCGCGGCGCGTAGCGTGCTCAGCGCGCGGCGTGATCCTTCAACGAGATAGGTCACGTCCGAACCGACCGTCACGAAATTGAAGCCCGCCGCGATCATGCGGCCGGCATAGGCGGCGGCGCCATTGTGGATACCGGCGATCTTGCCGGCGGCGCGGGCGCGCCGGCCGATATCGGTGATGACGCGCAGCATCTCGGCATCCTCATGATCGAGCCTCGGCTGCCGGCCGAGGGCAAGTGCGAGATCGTTCGGCCCGATATAGATCGCATCGAGGCCCGGCACGCCGAGGATCGCATCGAGCGCCGCATAAGCGGCGGCAGTCTCGATCATCGCGAAGCGCAGGATCGTCTCGTTGGCGTGGGCGGCATAGGTCGCGCCGGCGTAATAGGCCGCGCGGATAGGCCCCATGCTGCGCCGCCCGCGCGGCGGGTAGGAGGTGGCGGCGACGAAAGCCTCCACATCGGCGGCACTCTCGATCATCGGGCAGATGACGCCATAGGCGCCGGCATCGAGGATTTTGCCCAGGATTCCGGGCTCGAGCCAAGGGGCACGCACCAGCGGCACCGTCTCCGTCGTGGAGATGGCCGCCATCATGGGGGCGAGGTCGTTATAGTCGATCACCCCATGCTGCATGTCGATCGTCAGGCTGTCCCACCCTTGATGCGCCATCACTTCAGCCGAGAAGGCGCAGGGCAGGGCAAGCCAGCCGTTGATCGCGGCACTACCGGCGCCGATCAGGCGCCGGATGCGGTTCGGGCGAATGGCGGCTTCCGGCATCGGCGTTTCCTCCCCAAGGAGGAAAAGCTAGAGCAGATCCCGGGCGGGGGAAATCATCCGCACGCCGATCCGCCGCCGAAGACGCGGTAAGCGCTTGGCCGGGGCCTGCGGCCAGCCGCTCAGCGCTTGCCGCCCTGGGCATTGAACTGCTCAAGATAGGCGATCACATCCGCGCGATCCCGCGGATTGGGCATGCCCGGGAAATACATCTTTGTGCCCGGCGCCACGTGCGAAGGGCTGATCAGCCAGGCATTAAGCTCCGCCACCGTCCAGCGCTTGCCGGCTTTGCGACCGTTGAGCAGAGCCTGGGAGTAGGCAAAGCCGGGATAAGAGGCCCAGCGGCTGCCGACGATACCATCCAGCGGCGGCCCGACCTTGACCCGGGGATGCGGGCCGATGGCGTGGCAGCCGAAGCACATGCCGTAATCGAGCTTGCCGCGGGCCGCGTCCCCTGCCGCCTGCGCGAGGGGCGCGAAGCCGAGAAGCGTGAGGGTGAGGGCGAGAGCGGCGGCGCTGGTCTTCAATCTCATGGGCATTCCCCTTCCTGGTCCGCGAAGGGTCTAGGCGGGGTGGATTACGCCTGCCTTACCATGGGGCCAAGGCGGCGCTCCCCGGCCTCAGATCTCAGCCTTGGCGCGGCCGCGCGCGAGCACCGTTTCGGTCTTGAGCTGGCCGCAGGCGGCGAGGATATCGCGGCCGCGCGGGGCGCGGACGGGCGAGGCATAGCCTGCAGCCATCACGATATTGGCGAAACGCCGGATGGCATTGCCCGAACTCGTCTCGTAGCGGCTGCCGGGCCAGGGGTTGAAGGGAATGAGGTTCACCTTCGCCGGCAGCCCATGGATCAACCGCACCAGCTCCCGCGCATCGGCCTCCGAATCGTTGATGCCCTTGAGCATGACGTATTCGAAGGTAATGCGCCGGGCATTCGAAGCGGGCGGGTAGCGATGGCAGGCGGCGATCAGCTCGGCGATCGGATATTTGCGATTGAGCGGCACCAGCTCATCCCGCAGATCGTCACGCACGGCATGGAACGAGACCGCGAGGTTGACGCCGAGTTCCGCGCCCGCGCGGTCCATCATCGGCACGACACCGCTGGTGGAGAGCGTGATGCGCCGGCGGGAGAGCGCGATCCCCTCGCCATCCATCACGATCTTCATCGCCTTGGCGACGTTCTCGTAATTGTAGAGCGGTTCGCCCATGCCCATGAGCACGATGGTCGAAAGCAGGCGCGGCGTTTCGCCCTTGGGGCTCGGCCATTCGCCATAACTGTCCCGCGCGGCCATGAACTGGCCGACGATTTCGGCGGCACCCAGGTTGCGCATCAGCCGCTGCGTGCCGGTGTGGCAGAAGCTGCAGGAGAGCGTGCAGCCGACCTGGGAGGAGATGCAGACCGCACCGCGATCCTCGTCCGGATCAGGGATATAGACCGTCTCGGCTTCCTGCCCGTCGCGGAAGCGGAAGAGGAATTTGCGGGTCTCGTCCGTGCTCGTCTGCACAACGGCCGCCTCCGGCCGGCCGACCACGAAATGCTCGGCGAGCTTTTCGCGCAGCGGCTTGGCGATGGTGCTCATCTTCGCGAAGTCGGTCTCGCCCTGGTGGTAGATCCAGTGCCAGAGCTGCTTGGCGCGGAACGGCGCTTCGCCGATCTCCTGCACCGCGCCTGCCAGCTCCTCGCGCGAGAGCCCGACGAGATCCTGCCGACCATCGGCGAGCTTGGCGGGCGGCGGGGCGAAGAGGGCCGCCTTGGCGAGGATGCGGGCGGCATCCTCGGGCAGGGCGGTGGCGCTTGCCGGGGTGGGGAGGGCCGCGCTCACTTGGCGGGGCAGGCCTTCACGATCGCCCCGTAGGCGGCCGAGAAGCCGGCGAGCGAGAAGGTCTCCTTGCGGTCGTGGCCGCCCTTGTCCTTCCAGCTGGCAACCGCCTGGTTGCCCTTCTGCATGCCGATGACGGTGGCGCGGCCATCCCGCGCATAGGCATGGATGCCGGAGGTGTAGAAGGAGATCGGCGGTTGCGCGTCGATCTGGACGGCGACTTCCGTTTTGGCGGGATAGGCGCTGGCGGCGTTGACCACCACCTCATCGCGCGAGGCAGGGCGTTCGGAGACAATGATCATCGGCGCGGTGGGCAGCTTGGCCGCGCCGAGCGCGCGGGTGAAGGCATAGCAGACATGGCTGCCGCCGGCCGTGTATTCGGCCGAGGTCCAATCCGCGAAGATGCCGAGCGAGGTGGGGCCGGCGGCAGCGGCGGCGGCAAGTTCGGGCGCCGCGGCGGCGAGCAGAAAACAGGCGGAGAGAAGAATCTTGCGCATGGCCGCACGCATAAGGGAGGTGCCCTGTCCTTCGCAAGTGAAGCTTGGCGCAATCTCCGCATGTCTCGCCAGCGCCGGCCGAAGCCGCTAAAGCGGCGGCATGAGCGATGCCACCGATGCCCAGCTTGCCGCCCAATACGAGGCCTATCCCTATCCCGCCCGCGATCCGAAGGACGAGGCGAAGCGGCTCGTCATCGGCAGCCCGTCGCATCTGCGCGAGATCGACTATTGGGTTTTCGGCGCAGGGCGCCCGCAATCCCGGCCGCTCCGCGCGCTGATCGCCGGTGGCGGCACGGGCGATGGCACGATCATGCTGGCAACCCATCTCGCGCGCCGCGGCGAGGGCGGCCGGGTGGTCTATCTCGATCGCTCGCGCGCCGCGATGGGCGTGGCGCGGGCGCGCGCGGAAGCGCGGGGACTGCGCAATATCGATTGGGTGGAGGGCTCGCTCCTCGATCTGCCGCAACGCGGCCTCGGCCTCTTCGATTACATCGATTGCTGCGGCGTGCTGCACCACCTGCCGGAGCCGGAGGCCGGGCTTGCCGCGCTGGTGGCGGCGCTCGCGCCAGGCGGCGGCATGGGCCTCATGGTCTATGCCCCGCACGGCCGCACCGGCGTCTATATGGTGCAGGATGCGCTCGCTCGCCTCGCGCCGGCGGAGGAGCCGCCGGCCGCGCGGCTCGATATCGCGCGGCGGGTGATGCGCCACCTGCCGGAAAGCAACTGGCTGCGCTTCAACCGCAACTTCACCGACCATATCAACGGCGGCGATGCCGGGCTCTACGATCTACTGCTCAACCCGCGGGACCGCGCTTTCACCGTGCCGCGCTTCGCGGCCCTGCTGGCCAGCGCCGGGATGGAGGTTGCGGCCTTCATGGAGCCGATGCGCTATGACCCGGCCACCTGGGCGCCCGATCCCAAGCTCCGCGCCCGCATTGCCGCCCTCCCCCCTATCGAGCGGGCAGCCCTCGCCGAGGCGCTCTGCGGCAATATGAGCGTGCATATCGCCTATTGCCGGCGGCAGAGCGAGCCGATCCTCCGCGCCGATCCGATGGCGGAAGAGGCGATTCCGGTGATGCGCGAGGTGCCGGGCGCCGAACTCGTCAAGTCGCTCCAGCCCGATGGTTCGATCGGCTTTCTGTTCGATGGCCTGCGCGCCGTGCTCCGCCTGCCGCCGCAGGCCCGTGCCATCCTGCCGGCGATCGACGGGGAGCGGAACCTCGCGGCGCTGACCGCCTATTTCGCCGAGCGCGGCATGCCGGCGGAGAAGTTCCGCCGCGCCTGGGGGGAGATCTTCGCCGCCCTCGAACCCGTCAACCGCGTGCTGCTGGCCGCGCCCCGCGGCTGATCAGCCCTTCGCCGCCGCCTGCGGCCTGGCGTTCGGCACCCGTAGGCGGAGCATGCTGACGATGGCCCCACCGGCCGCCAGCAGGCAGGCGAGGCCGAGCGCCACCGGCATCTGCCCGTGCGGGGCGAGCTTGAAGACGAGTGCCGCGAGCGTCGCCCCCAGGGTCTGCCCGGTCAGCCGTGCCAGCCCCAGCATGCCATTGGCGCTGCCGCTGCGGTGGCGCGGGGCGGAGCCCATGATCGCCCGGTTGTTGGGGGACTGGAAGAGCCCGAAGCCCGCGCCGCAGATCGCCAGCCGCCAGCAGATTTCCCAGTTCGAGGGATGCGCCGGCAGCGCCGCGGTCAGGCCGAGGCCGAGCGCGAAGAGGCCGAGACCGAGGCCGCCGAGCAGCCCGGCCGGAAAGCGATCCGCCAGCCGGCCGGCGATCGGCGCCACGAACATGATGACGAAGGGCCAGGGCGTCATCAGCAGCCCCGTCATCACCTCGCTCTTGCCGAGCGTATCCTGCACGAAGAAGGGGATGGAGACGAAGGCCAGCATCTGCGCGCAGAAGGAGCAGACGGAGGTGATCATCGAGAGCCGGAACAGCGGGATGCGCAGCAGGTCGATCGGCAGCAGCGGCTCCGCCCGCTGCAACTGCCGCAGGACGAGGGCGACACCCGCGACCACGCCGACCACCACCTCGGCGAGCCCGAGCTCCCAATGCCGCCCGCGCGAGAGGTCCATCAGCCCGAACATGCCGACGCCGAAGGAAAGGCCCGAGAGGATGGCGCTGGGCAGATCGAAGCGCATGGAGGAGTGGTGGCTTTCCGGCACCGAGCGGAGCGCCACCGCGAGGCAGATGAGGCCGAGCGGCACGTTGATCGCGAAAAGCCATTCCCAATGCGCGACAGCGAGGATGCCCGACGCGATGGAGGGCGCGACGGCGGTGGAGCCGGCAACCACGAAAGCGTTGATGGCGAGACCCTGGCCGAGCCGCGCGCGCGGATAGGAGAAGCGGATGATGGCGCCTGTCACGCTCATCTCGCCCGCCGCGCCGCACCCCTGGAAGATGCGGGCGAGCGTGAGCTGCCCGAGGGTCGAGGACAGCGCGCAGGCGAGCGAGGCGAGGGTGAAGAGCACGATGCCGCCGAGGAAGATCCGTCGGTAGCCGTAGATCTCGCCGAGCGCCGAAAAGGGCAGCAGCAGCACGATCACCGCGATCTGGTAGGCGTTGATGATGGCGACCGAATCATGCGGGCTGACATGCACATCCGCCGCGATCGTCGGCAGCGCGACATTGGCGATGGTGCCGTCCAGCACCGCCATGACGAGGCCGAGTGCGACCGCCGCCACCGCCCAGAAACGCTGCGGCTGAGCGAGCCCATCCTCGGGCACAATGAGCGAGCGCGGGGTCACGCGGCGGGCCTCGCGCCCCGCATGGGCGTGGCGGAACGCTTCCATAGGATCGGCATCTAAGGCTCCTTCTGCGCCGCGGCGGCGGGCTTTGCGGCCGGCGGATCGAGATCGATCCGCTGCCAGCCGCCGCCGAGCGCCTTGTAGAGGCTGACATCGTCGAGCAGCAGGGCGAGGTCGCTCTGCGCCACCGCATCCCGCGCCTGGAAGACGGTGCGCTCATCGGTCAGCACCGTCAGGAAATCGAGGAGGCCGGCATTGTAGAGCCGGGTCGATTGCGCGAGCGCCGCCTCGGCATCCCGGGCGGAGGCGCGGAGCGAGGCGTTGGCCACCCGCTCGGTATCGACGCGCACCAGCGCATCCTCCACCTGTTGCAGGGCGGTGAGCACGGTCTGCTGGTAGGAGAGGCGGGCGGCCTCGGCGGCGGCGCGGGCTTTCTGCACCTCTGCGCGCAGCTTGCCGCCGGCATAGAGGGGCGCGGTGCCCTCGATCGCCGCGGTGAAGGTCATGCTTGCCGCCTTGAACAGATTGCCGATGAGGCTCGCCTGCGGGGTGATGGTGAGGGGAATGGTGAAATGCGGCAGCTCCGCCGCGATCGCGACCCCGATCTCGGCATTGGCCGCGCCATATTGCATCAATGCCGCATGCACGTCCGGCCGATTGGCGATGACATCGGCCGGGACCGTATCGGGGAGCGAGGGCGGCGGCAGCATCGGCGGCTGCGCGGCCGTCAGCATCGCTTCCAGATCCCCCGGATCGTGGCCGAGCAGCACGGCGATCGCATGTGCCATCACCGCGACACCGGCGCGCAGGCCGGGCAGGCTCGCCTCCGTCTGTTCCAGCTGCGCGCGCGCTTGCAGGACGGCGACCGAGGTGCCGAGGCCCTGGGTTTCGAGCTTCTGCGTGTAAGAGAGCGTATCGCGCGCGATTTTGACGTTGCTTTCGGCGATCGCCAGCTCCTCCTGGCGGGCGCGGAGCGTCGCGTAATCGGTCGCCAACTCGGCGAGCAGGCTGACGAGCAGGGCGCGGCGGTTTTCAATCGAAGCCTGCACCCCGAAATCCGCCGCCTGCGTCGCGCGCCGGTTGCCGCCGAAGATATCGAGTTCCCAGCTCGCATCGAAGCCGGCCTGATAGTACTGGTAATTGCCGATGCCGGGCGGCCAGGTGACCGTGGTGCTCGACCGGGCGCGGACGTATTCGCCGCCAAAATCGACGGTGGGGAGGCCGCCGGAGGCCGCGATCACCCGGTCCGCCCGTGCTTCCACCAGGCGCTGGCGGGCGATCTGCAGGTCGAGATTGCCCGAGACCGCCTCGCTCACCAGCCGGTCGAGCGTCGGGTCGTCGAAGGAGGTCCACCACCGGGCGACCTGGGCATCAGCGAGGGCGATTTCGGTGGGCGTCGCCGGCCGTTCGGTGAAGGCCGCCGGCAAGTGGAGTTTCGGCGCCTGGAAATCGGGGCCGACGGTGCAGCCGCCGAGCACAAGCGCCAGGATCGGCGGGGCGAGCCGCATGCGCGCAAGCCAGCCCATCTCAGAGATTGCCTTCGAACCAGCGCTGGATGCGGCCGGCGAGGCCCGGGCGCGGCGGCACCGGCCGCCCGACATCGACCGAGCAGGTCATGCCTGAGGCAAGCAGCACGCCGGGCGGCACGCGGTCGATCGCGATATCGACGGGAATGCGCTGCGCGAGGCGCACCCAGTCGAAGACCGGGTTGATCTGCGGCAGGCCGCGCGGATCGGTCGCGTCGTTAATGTCGCCGATGCCGTGGCCGATGCTCAGCACATGGCCGGCGAGCAGCTCGGGATAGCCCATGAGGCGGATGCGCGCCGCATCGCCCGGATGGATGAGGCCGATCTTGGTCTCTTCGAAATAGGCGCGGATCTGGAAGGTTTCGGTGTCGATCAGGGTGACGACGTGCTGCCCGGCATTGACGTAATCGCCGGCTTGCAGCCGCAGATGCGTCACGATCCCGGTGACGGGCGCATAGACGGTGGCGCGCTGGAGGTTGAGCTTGGCGAGCGCCACCGCCGCCTCCGCCCCCTGGACCTGGGCGGCCGCGACATTCGCGGCGATATTGGTGTTGGCGAGGTCTTCCTTGGAGATGAGGCCGCTGAGGCCGCGCCGGCGGGCGGCATCCTCCGCCGCCTTCTGCTGGTCGAGCCGGGCGGCGGCGAGGCTCGCCTCGGCCTGGTCGAGCGCGATGCGAAAGCGGCTCGGGTCGATCGCGAAGAGCACCGCGCCCTTCTGGACGCGTTCATTGTCGTGCAGCGGCACCGAGACGACGGTGCCCGGCACTTCCGGGGCGACGACGACGGTTTGCGCGAAGACCCGCCCGTCCCGCGTCCACGGCGCCAGCATATAGACGTTCCACAGCTGGACGATGACGAAGACCGCCGCGGCAACGACCGCGAGGGTGATGAGGAGGCGAATCAGGCGGAGAAGAAGATGCATGGGGATGGCTTGTGCTGTCACGCTAGGAGAAGGACGATCGCACCGGTGATGAGCGCGTAGAGAGCGACCTCGAAGAGGGCCGGGTGCCAGACGAGGGAGAAGAAGCCGATCCGCCCGAGGATTGCCCGCAGGGGCAGGAAGATGACGGCGGCAATGAGGCAATAGAGTACGATCGGCGCGTAGAACAGGCCGGCTGTCTGGGCTTCGACGAACATGGTGCTCAGGCTCCTTCCTGCGGCAGCGGCGCTTCGAGCGCGAGAAGGCGCTCGGCTTGCGCCATCATCGCGGCGATCGTGCGGAAGCTGGCGGCCGCCTGCAACAGGCCCTGCCGCCGCCGCCCGCCCGCTTCGTAGAGCGCGATCAGCCGCTCGCCCATGGCATCCGCCGCGCGCGCGGCCCGCCGGGGCCGGCGCAGCCGCCCGAGATGGCCGAGCGCGAGCCCGGCCGCGGCCGCATCCTCGGCGGCGAGATTGAGCGCCGGCAGCAGAGAGCGCAGCCGTACCGCCTCCTGCGCCACGATCAGCAGCGCGCCACAATCGCCGATGGTGCGGGAGCGCAGCGCCGGATCGACCTGCAGCCTGAGGGCCAGCCGCTGGATCGCCTGGTTGTAGGTCACGAGCCAGCCGAGCCAGTCCCGCCGCCCGCGATGGCCGCCGCCGGCGCGCACGAGATGCTCCGTCATCCGGCGGATGCGCCGCGTCAGATAGGCGGCGTTGCGCATCGGGTTGGGCGGCAGGATGACGCGAAAGACGAGGACCGTGAGCCAGGCGCCCATGATGAAGGCGACGGCGTTATTAATAAAAGTAACCACGTCGTAATGCATCTGGTTGGCGAAGCCGAGTTCCGTGATGAAGAAGATCACGAAGCCCAGGGAGAGGAGGGCGGTGCGGGGGCGCGTGGTACCCCACACGGCTGGCAGCAGCACGGGCAGCAGCACCAGGGCGAGGATGGGGAAGCCGGTGATATGCGGGAGGATAAAGAACTCCCACAGGAAGGCGAGCAGGGTGGCGAGGGTGATGCCCTGGGCGAAGGCGATGCTGGCGGCAGCCGCGCTCGGCAGGCCGGAGAGCAGGGCGCAGGCGGAGGCGAGCACGACGAGGAGCGAGGCGCCCATGTTCCAGCCGGTGATATAGGGAAAGAGCCCGCCGAGGACGACGGCGATGAAACTGCGCGCGCCGTTGCGCCCGGCGGTTGCGTAATCGATGAAGGTGTGCAGACGAGGCCCGTGATGATAGGGCCGCCTGCCCATCCGCCAGGCGGCAAAGGGCACGATTGCCGCATGCAGCAGATCGAGTTCCTGATAGAGCCGCGCGAGCGTCGTCGTCTCGTCAAGCGTGCGGGTTTCGCTGGCGAGGTTCGAGAGCATGCGGGTGCGGGCGGCGATCGCCTCAGCGAGCGCGAGCGGGGCGCGCCGATCCTGCGGATCGTAATGGGCGATCGCGGCAAGCTGGCCGCGCACTTCGGCGACGATATCAACGCCGGGCGCGGCCGCCGGCGCCTCGGGCAGGGTTGCGGGCTCGGCTGCAGGCTGTGCGGCGGGCGTGCCATCAAGCCCGGCTGCGAGCTGCAGCGCCGGCATGGCGGCGGTCTCCCGCCGCTCGGCCAGGATAGCTGCGAGGCGGGTGAGGGAATTCCCCGCGATCGAGACGGAGAGCAGCGCCGCATACATCGCGGCGAAGCCACGCCGGATGCTGCCTGCGTGGCGGCTGACATCCGGTGCCTCGGCGCCGGAAAACTCCACCGCCTCGTCCAGCCGTTCGATCTCGGTCGCAAGCCGCGTGCGCTCGGCGATGAAGGCCGGATGGTCCATGGCGAGGCCGTCGGCGCGGGCCAGCATCAGCCGCGCCACGCCCTGCAAGGCGCCGCGCCCGCGCGCCCGCATGCCATCCGTCGTCACGCTTGGCTGAAAGACCATGGTGACGATGGTGGAGACGACGACCCCGATGGTGACGACGGCGAGGCGCGCGAGAGCGAAGCCCAGCACATGGTCCGGCGTGGCAAGCGCGCCGGCCGCGATGAGCGCGACGGTATAGCCCGAGAGCACCGCCGCATAGGCGCGGAAATGGCGGAACATGCTGGAGGCGAAGGTGCAGAGGCCGAGCCAGAAGGCCAGGCCGACGACGAAGAGCAGCGGCGCCTGGCCGAAGGCGCCGAGAATGACGACGGCGGCGACCGCGCCCGTCAGCGTGCCGAAGATGCGCCAGAGCCCCTTGGAGAGAATGCCGCCGCGCGAGGGATTGGCGACGATCATCACGGTGACCGCCGCCGAGGCCGGGGTTTGCAGCTGCAGCCAGAGTGCTGCGTAGAAGGCAAGTCCCATGGCGAGCAGGGTGCGCAGCACATAGCCGATCGTGCTGAGCGTGGCCGGGCTCGGCCCGGCGCGG
Source organism: Acidisoma sp. C75 (assembly GCF_054665095.1). Taxonomy (NCBI): domain Bacteria; kingdom Pseudomonadati; phylum Pseudomonadota; class Alphaproteobacteria; order Acetobacterales; family Acidocellaceae; genus Acidisoma; species Acidisoma sp. C75. The sequence continues at coordinate 216,967 of NZ_BAAFHD010000007.1, read as the reverse complement.
AGCCGCGCGAGACGCGCGGCAAGCGCCAGCCATGGCCCCGCGGAGCGGTGGCCCGCTCTCCCGCTCGCCCCGCTGGCCGTCGGATCAGCAGGCTTGGTGCTGTCGGTCGCGCCGCTCATGCGCTGCCCTCATCGCCCGGGGCAGGATGCTCGGTCGCCGCCAGGATGCGCTGGAGCACGCGATCGCAGACGGCCAACTCCTCGGCCGAGACATCCCGCACCAGTTCCTGCGCGAGCTTCTCATGCACCGCGTTGACCTTGGCGAAGGTCGCGCGGCCAGTCTCGGTCAACCAGACGCGCTTGGAGCGGCGATCCTCGGCATCCTCCAGCCGTTCCACGAAGCCTGCCCGTTCGAGCGCATCGACGAGGCGGACGAGGGAAGCGCCTTCGATGAGGAGAGCGGCTGCGAGATCCGTCTGGCGCAGCCCGTCACCCAGCCGCCCGAGATAGAGCAGCGGGCGCCAGGTGGCGTCGGTCAGGCCGAAATCGCGTACACGCAGATCGATCTCCCGCCGCCAGGCGGTGGAGACCCGATAGATCAGGCGGCCGAATTCGGTGGCGCGGATGGATTGCAGGGGCATGGCTTCGGGCAAACTGGCGATGGCCAAATAATAAGCAACCTAACTATCAGCAAGCAAACGAATTCGCGCCTCTCCCATGCATCCATCGCGACCGCGCACGGCCGGGCATCTCGCCATAGGGAATGGCCTCTTGATCAACATCAAGGCGCCGGCCGCGGAAGCCTGCGAGGGTTCGATATGAGGAGCGCGTCTCGCTCATCCAGCCTTCGCGGGGACGGCCGGAGCCAAGGTTCGGCCGCCGTCCTCCCTTGGCCGGATGCGCTACCGGGGCGGGCTCCGCTCGAACGAAAGGACAAGCCATGCGCGCGCGCGACATCATGACAGCCAAGGTCGTCACCGTCGGGCCAGAGGCCAGCATCGATTCGGCGATCGCACTGATGGTCGGGCAGCGAATCTCCGGCATCCCGGTGGTGGCGGGCGATGGCCGTCTTGTCGGCATGCTGACCGAGCGCGATCTGCTGCGCCGCGCCGAACTCGAGACCGAGAGCCCGCACCGCCGCTCCTTCCTCGGCCTGCTGCTGGGCCATGGGGAGGAGGCTGCCGCCTATGTGCGCAGCCATAGCCGGCGGGTGGGCGATGTGATGACCGAGAAGGTCATTTCGATCGTCGAGGACACGCCGCTCGAAGAGATCGTCCAGCTCATGGAGAAGCATCGCATCCGGCGGCTGCCGGTGGTGTGGGATGGCCGGCTCGTCGGTATTGTCTCGCGGCTCGATCTGGTGCGCGCGCTCGGTGCTCGGCTGGCGGCGGAGCCTAAGGCCGCGGCCGATCTGCCGGACCAGGAGTTGGAAGCGCGGGTGAAGGCGGCGCTCGCCCGCGTCTCGCTCTTCGATAGCAGCAGCATCGCGGTCACGGTCGCCCAGCATCGTGCGCGGATCGAGGGTGTCATCCCGGACGAAGCCCTGCGCCCGGCGATTCGCGTGGCGGTGGAGCGCGTGCCGGGCATCGCGGCGGTTGAGGACAGGGTTGTTTTCGTGGAACCGGTGACGGGCGCGATCTATCCCGCCTGAGGCGACAGCCGCTCCCCCGGCGGGGCTCGATCACCGGCATCAGGTGATTGTTTTCAAAAATATTTCGTCGCACCGACTGCGTGTCTGACGCGCAGTCGTGCTGACCGCCCGGGGCGCGGCGGCCCGGTGGCGCCCATCCGATCTGGCCAAAATCCAGGCAGGCAGTCCGATTCGGGGCTTGCGCCGCAGGCGTCGGCCTGTTTTCTGCCCCCTTTGCGCATTGACGGCAGTCTTGCGCAGCCCCGGCCGCGCGCGGCGGAGGCAGGCTCCCGCAGGTGGCCATCGCAGCGGTCGGGCCGGCCCCCCGCGTGAAGCGGAGCGCGGGCTGCGCCAGATTGCCGGCGCGCTCGATTCTAACACGGATTGGACGCTTCATGAATTCTGGCGATGCCAGCCCCTTGCTCGTGACCCATAGTGGCAAGTTCCATTGCGATGAGGTCTTTGCCTATGCGGTTCTGCGCCTTGCCCTCGGCCTCGGCCGCACGGGCGAGGATCATCGGCTCGTCCGCACGCGCGAGAGCGGGTTGATCGCGGCCGGCACCATCGTCTGGGATGTCGGCCTTGTCCATGATCCGGCGCGCGGCCGCTACGATCACCATCAGCGCGGCGCCCCGCTGCGGCCGGATGGCACGCCCTATTCGGCGGCTGGGCTCATCTGGCAAAGCTATGGGGTGCGGGCGGTGGCGGCGCTGCTCGGCGAGGGCAGCGCGGCAAGCCTTGCCGTGGCGATCGCAGGCGAACTTGACGAGAGGCTTCTGCGTCGCATCGACGAATTGGATAACGGCGTCTCCCCGCACGGCCCGGTGTTCGACGATGGCCTCGGCCTCGGTCATCTTATTGGGGACTTCAATCCGCCCTGGGATAGTCCGGAGGCGACTGGGCCGGGCGCCGGGGATGCGGCGTTCCTGGAAGCAGCGGAATTCGCCCGCGGCGTGCTCGCCCGGCGGGTTGCGGCCCTGCGTGCGCGCTTCGAAGCGGAGGCGGTAGTCCTCGCCGCCCATCGCCAGGCGCAAGACCCGCGGGTGTTGGTGTTGGAGCGCGGCATGCCCTGGAAGAACCCTGTCTTCGCGCGGGATCTGCCGGTAGTATTTTGCGTAAGCCCGGCATCCAACGGCAATTGGATGGTCGATACGATGCCGCCGGAACCGCATTCCTTCGCGCAGCGCGTGCCGCTGCCGGCCGCCTGGGCCGGGCTGGAAGGCGATGCGCTGGCGGCAGCCAGCGGCGTGCCGGACGCGGTGTTCGTCCATCTGCGCCGCTTCGTCGGCGCCGCCCGCTCCCGCGAGGGGGCGATCGCCCTGGCGCAGCGGGCCCTCGGGATCGCCGAGCGGGAGGAGAGCGCGACGGCCGCGTGAGCCGTTCACGCGCGGGCAGGGGGCAGCCGCTCCACCTCAACTCGCCCGCCCGTGCCATTTCGCCTCTGTCTCCCCGGCGCCCTCAGCCCTTCGCCTGGCGGTTTTTGCCGGGCTTCACGCCGAGGGCCGGGGCGGGTGGTGGGGTTTTTAGAATTCTGCCCAGCCGTCATCCTCTGCTTCGGCCATGGCGGGTGCCCGGCGCGGGGCGCTGGTGGCTTCGGCCTTGGGGCGGGCGGCCTGCGGCCGGCTGCCTTCGGCCGTCGGGTGCTCAGCAGTCCTTGCCTTAGTCGGCCGCGCCTCAGCCGGCCGCGCCTCGCCCTGGCGGCTCGCGGTCTTGCGCGTGGCCTCGGCGGGCAGGGCGCGCTTGCTCTCGGCGGGGGCGCGCGGTGCGGGCCGGGCCGGGGCTGCCTCGTGGCCCCGCGCCGCCGTGCCTTCCGCCTCGATCCTGAAGCGGGCCACCAGATGCGCCAGGGTTTCCGCCTCGCGCGCCAGGCTATGGCTCGCCGCCGTCGATTGCTCGACCATGGCGGCGTTCTGCTGCGTCACCTGGTCCATCTGATTGACCGCGGTATTGACCTCGGCGAGGCCGGTCGCCTGTTCCTGTGCCGAGCTCGCGATCTCGCCGATGATCCCGTTGAGCCGCGCCACCTGTTCCGCGATGCTGGCAAGCGCCGTGCCGGTTTCGCCGACGAGTTGCACGCCGCTTTCCACCTGGCGGCTGGAGGCGGAGATGAGCGTCTTGATCTCCTTGGCGGCCTCCGCCGAACGCTGGGCGAGCGCCCGCACCTCGGTCGCGACCACCGCGAAGCCGCGCCCGGCTTCCCCGGCACGCGCGGCCTCGACGCCGGCATTGAGCGCGAGCAGATTGGTCTGGAAGGCGATCTCGTCGATCACGCCGATGATATTGCCGATCTGCTTGGAGGAGTTTTCGATCCCGCTCATCGCGGTCACGGTATTCTGCACCACCTCGCCCGAGCGGGTTGCCTCGTGCTGGGCGGTTTCGGCGGCGCTGCGGGCTTCGCGGGCGTTTTCTGCCGTGCGGCGGACGGTTGCGGTAATCTCGTCGAGGGCGGCGGCGGTTTCTTCCAGGCTCGCGGCCTGCTGCTCGGTGCGGCGGGAAAGATCGTCGGACGCCTGGCTGATTTCACCGGCGCCGGCCCGCACGCCATGGGTATTGGCGGAGATTGAGGCCATCGTCTCCTGCAGCCGTTCCATCGCCGCATTGTAGTCGTGCCGCAGCTTCTCGTATTCGGCGGAGAAGGCGCGGTTGAGGCGGAACAGCAAGTCGCCCTCGGCGAGCTTTTCGAGGCCGAGCGCCACCTGTTCGACGACGGCCGTGGTGCGTGCGGCAATCTCCGCCCGCTCGGCTTCCTGCGCAACGCGGGCCGCCTCCGCCTCAGCGCGATGCTCGCCGGCGGCCGCTTCCACCCGCAGCTTCTCCCGCCCGGCATCGCGAAAGCCTTCGACCGCACGCGCGATCGCGCCAATCTCGTCCCGCCGTTCGCTCCCCTCGATCGCAATGTCATACTGGCCGGCTGAGAGGGCCGTCATATAGCCAAGCTGCGTGCGCAGCGGGCGGTTGATCCAGGCACGGGTGCCAAAAAAGGCGATCAGGCCGATCGCGACCAGCCCGATGATGATGCCTGCAAAGGTCGTCAGGATCGTCGTATGTGTCATGGCGACCAGCACCTTCTGCCGCGCGATCGCCTGGGCGCCCAAGATAGCGCTCTCTTTGCGGAAGTCTGCCAGCAGAGGGAGAAATACCGGCGAGCAATGGGCCAGATATTCATTATGGGCGACGGTGTTCTGAGCGGCGGTGACCGCCGTATCGCCTTCGACGATCGCCGTGTGGCAGGTTGCGTCCAGGATCTGCTTGGCCCGTGCGGCAAGGCTCTCGATCGCCGGCACCGTGCTGGCCGGCGCAATCTTCAGCGTGTCGTTGATGGTTTTGTCGAATTCCTGGCGGGCGCTGGCGATCTTTGCCATGGCGCTCGCATTGCCCTCGGCCGTGGAAGAGACGAGCAGATCGCCAAGGCCGCCGTGGATCGTGCTCAGGTTTGCTTGTGCCTTGGTGATGCCCAGGCTGGTCGCGCGTTCATGGTTCAGCAAGCTTTGGAAGTTTCCGCTGATGCTGCTCATCTGCCCGGTTGCATAGAAGGCAACGCCGAGCACGAAGATGCCGAACAGCCCGAGCAAGGCCATGATCTTCATGGCGATGGGAACATTCTTCAACGCTTCTCTCCTGAGTGCCGCCGCGCAGCGCGAACCGGGGTTGGAAGGCGAGCTTGGCCGTTCTGCCGCACCAGCCGTAAAGTTTTGATGACGACTTCGGAATGATAGGAGGAGTCTGTGGAAAATATTGCGGCTGCCCATCATCCGGCGCCGAGCGGCAACGGTTGCCGCAATCACGCGGCGGCGGCGAGCGCTGCCGCTCAGCCGCTCGCGGAAAGATCGAGCGCGCCCGCGCCGGCGAGCAGCCGGGCAGCGGCGGGCGTGTAGCCCAGCCCCTCGTGCAGAAGGAGGCCGGGGAGGATGCGGCATTCGGCCCGTCCGCCGCGCCGGGCTTGCAGCAGGAAGATCCGCGCGGCGCGGCCGGCCCGCGGCCAGAGCGGAAAGATGACCGGGGCGCCGAGTGCCGCCGGCGCCAGCGCGGCCAGCGCCTCGGGCAGGGCGCGCGCCGGCAGCACGAGGGTGAGCGTGCCGCGATGCCGGAGGCAGGGGGCGAGGGCAGTGACCCAGCCGCCGATCAGCCCGGCGGGCGCGACCTTGGCGCGGTGGCGCAGCGGCTCGGCCGGCGCGGTGCCCTCGGCGGGATGCCAGGGCGGATTGGCCATCGCATGATCGAAGGCGCCGTGAAGATCGGCGAGGCTGCCGGGGCGCGCCAGATCCGTCACCCGTACGGCGAGCCCGGCAAAATCGTTATCGGCGAAGTTCCGCGCCGCGATCGCCGCCATGCCCGGCTCGATTTCGAGGCCGAGGCCGCGCAGCCCGGGGAGCCGGGCCGCGAGGCATAGCAGCCCCGCGCCCGCCCCGGTGCCGGCTTCCAGCACCTGCTCACCCGGCCGCGCGGGCACTGCGGCGGCGAGTAGCACCGGCTCGATCCCGGTGCGATAGCCTGTGCGGGGCTGGGCATAACGCAAGGCTTTGCCCAGCAGATAACCCTCCGTCACCTCCGGTGCCTGCATCGCCCCCTCATGCCATCCCGCGGCGCAGGGGTGTAGCGAGCGCGGCTTTTTTGTGCGATGCCGAGGAAGGCCTCTCAGCGGCCATCCGGGCAGGCCTTCGGGCGCGGCGGCCCGGAGCGACACCCCAGACCGGAAGGGCTTGGACTTGGGCATGAGTGCCGGCGAGACGATCTATTCCCCCGAAGATGCGGCGCCCGCCCCGGCGGCGGACAAGCCGGATGCGCTCTCCCGCCTGCTCGGGCTGCTGCAAACGGATATGGAAGCCTGCAACCGCGCCATCGTGCGGCGGATGGCAAGCCCCGTCGCGCTCATCCCGCAGGTCGGTGCCCATATCGTCGCGGCCGGCGGCAAGCGCATGCGCCCGCTGCTGACGCTCGCGGCGGCACGCATGTGCGGCTATGCGGAGGGGGAGCGGCACGTCAATCTCGCCGCCTGCGTCGAGTTCATCCATACCGCGACCCTTTTGCATGACGACGTGGTGGATGAAAGCAAACTCCGCCGCGGCCTCGCCTCCGCCAATGCCGTCTTCGACAACAAGACCCCGGTGCTGGTGGGGGATTTCCTCTTCGCCCGCGCCTTCGACCTGATGGTCGAGGATGGCTCGCTACAGGTCCTGCGCATCCTCTGCTCGGCCTCCGCCACCATCGCAGAGGGCGAAGTGCTTCAGCTGGTGACGCAGCACGACCTCTCGACGACCGAGGAGCGCTATCTCGACGTGGTGCGCGGCAAGACGGCCGCCCTCTTCGCGGCGGCGGCTGAGGTGGGCGCCGTCATCGCCGGCCGTCCGGCGGCGGAGGAACAGGCGCTCGCCACCTATGGCATGAATCTCGGCATCGCCTTCCAGCTGGTGGATGATGCGCTGGATTACGCGGCGGATCAGGCGGTGCTTGGCAAGACGGTGGGAGACGATTTCCGCGAGGGCAAGATCACCCTGCCGGTGCTGATCGCCTATCAGGCGGGATCGGAGGAGGAGCGCGTCTTCTGGCGCCGCACCCTGGAGGAGGGTGCCCAGGCCGAGGGGGATCTCGCGCATGCGATGCGCCTGCTCGCCCGGCACGGGGCGATCGGCGAAACCCTCGCGCGGGCCCGGCAATTCGTGCGCGGGGCGGAGGAGGCGCTGCAATGCTTCCCCCCCTCCGAGCTGCGCGATGCGCTGATCAGCGTCGGCGCCTATACGATCGACCGCGCGCATTGACGGCGCGCCCGCCGGCCCCACCTCTGCGATGAAGCGCCGCCCCGGTTTGCGGGCGGCTTCCAGACACAGCGGAACGGAGACGGCAGAGCCATGGCCAAGACGCCCTCGATGCGGATGCACAAGACCCTCAACGATCTCGACGATAATGCCCGCAAGGTGGCGATCGACACGCTGAACGCGCGTCTCGCCGATATGGTCGACCTCGCGCTTATCACCAAGCAGGCGCATTGGAACCTCAAGGGCCCGCGCTTCATCGCCATCCATGAAATGCTGGACGGGTTCCGCACCCAGATCGACGGGCATGTCGATATCGTGGCGGAGCGGGTCGTGCAGTTGGGCGGCACCGCCCTTGGCACCAGCCAGATCCTCGCCGGGCAGTCCAAGGTCGCGCCCTATCCCACAGATATCTACAAGATCGAGGATCACCTCCAGGCGCTGATCGAGCGCTATGGCGCGGTCGCCAATGCGGTGCGCGCGGCGATCGATGAGACCGACGAGGCGGGGGACGCCGATGCCGCCGATATCTTCACCGCCGCCTCCCGCGATCTCGACAAGGCGCTCTGGTTCCTCGAAGCCCATATCCAGGAACCAGCCTGAAGCGGGCGGAACGGCGCTGCCGGCTGCGGGGCAAGCTTACCAAATTGTAGCACAAAGAAGGCGGGTGGCTGGCTGGGCAGCGCCTATCCTACGCGCTATGTGCTGAGGCGATGGACACGCGCAAGAAAGCAGCAACTGCCTGGCTTCGCCAGCAGAGCATGATCGGCCGCCAGGCGGCGATGCGGGCTATCCTTCTCGGCCTGTTCGGCATTCTCTTGGCGATCGTGCAGGCGGCGGCGGCGGCGGATCTGCTGCGCGCGCTGATCGCGCGGGATCATCAGCCTGTGCTATTGGCGGCGATCATCTTCGCGCTCGCGGCACTGGCGCGCGCTGTGGCAGGGGCTGCGGCCGATGGGGCCGCCTTCGCGGCGGGGGCTGCCGGGCGCCGGCGGTTGCGCAGCGAGACGCTCGGCCGCCTGCTCGCCATCGGGCCGAGCCTGCTGCGCCAGGGCCATAGCGCGCATTATGCCGGCATCGTGGTCGATCGCATCGAGGCGCTGGACGGGTTCTTCGCCCGCTGGGTGCCGGCCTCCACCCTCGCCATCGCCGGGCCCACCCTGATCGTGATCGCTGCCGCCATCGCTGATCCGCTCGCCGCCCTCATCCTCGCCGCCTGCGGCCTCTTCGTGCCCTTCGCGCAGGCCGCTGCCGGTATTGGCGCAGCCATCGCCAGCCGATCCCAGCTTTCGGCGATGATGCGGCTCGAACAGCGCTTCCTCGACCGTATCCGCGGCATCGGTACCATCGTGCTGGCCGGCCGCGCGGCGGACGAAGCGGCCGCCCTCGGTGCCGCGGCGGAGGAGCTGCGCCGCCGCACCATGCGGGTGCTGCGCACCGCCTTCCTCTCCTCCGCGGCGCTCGATCTCGCCGCTGCCGTCGCCCTCATCGGCATCGCTATCCAGCAAGGCGACCTTATCCTGCATGCGGCAGGCGGCGAAGCGCGGGCCGAGCAGGCCGGCCGGGCGCTGTTCCTGCTTCTGCTGGTGCCGGAAATGTTCGCGCCCCTGCGCGCCTTCGCTCTTGCCTACCAGGATCGCGGCCATGGCGTCGCCGCGGCGGAGGCGATCATCGCCCTGCCGCAAAGCGAGCACGATCCGGCGCAGTTGGGCGAGCCGCCGGCGGCAGCGCCCGTCACCGTTGCAGCGCACGGCATCAGCGTCGCCTTCGAGGATGTGCGCCTGACCTGGGACAAGGCGCGCGGCCCCGCGCTCGATGGGGTGAGTTTCCGCCTGCCGGCCGGGGGCGTGCTGATCCTCGCCGGGCCATCGGGTGCCGGCAAGTCCTCGGTGATCGAGGTACTGCTCGGCTTCGCCCGGCCCGATTCGGGGCGAGTGCTGCTCAACGGCATGGATATCGCCAGCATCGTGCCCCAGGCACTCTCACGCCTCACCGCCTGGATCGGCCAGAAGCCGGTGATCTTCGCGGCCTCGATCCGCGACAATATCCGCTTCGCCCGGCCCGAGGCGAGTGCGACCGAATTGGCCGAGGCGGTGCGCCTCGCCAGTATGGAGCAGTTTCTCGCCGAGCTTCCCGAAGGCCTCGATACCATGGTGGGCGAGGGGGGCTTCGGCCTCTCCGGCGGGCAGGTGCAGCGGATCGCCATCGCCCGCGCCTTCCTCAAGAACGCGCCGCTGCTGCTGCTGGACGAGCCGACGGCGCATCTCGATCCGGCGACGGAGGCCGAGGTATTCGAGAGCATCCGCCATCTCGCCATCGGCCGCACGGTGATCATGGCGAGCCATTCGACCCAGGCGCATATGCTCACCGGCCGGCGCATCAACATGCAGGCGGGCCGGCTGCTCTCCGGCGATGCCCAGAAGGGGGTGGCATGATGAGCGATCTCCTCGCGATCTTCCGCCTGTGGCGCAACCGTGCGCCCTGGATGGCGGCCGGCATTGGCCTCTCGCTGTTGGCGCTGGCGGCCGGCCTGCTGATGATGGCGCTGGCCGGACGGATCACCGCCGCCGCGCTCACCACGGGGCTCGTCCTCACGCCCATCCTGCTCCGCGTCTCCGGCGTGTTCCGCGTCGTGCTCCGCTACCTGGAGCGTGTCGTCACCCATGAGGCGACCTTTCGGGCGCTTGCCGATCTGCGCGTCTGGTTCTTCGCCGGCCTTGCCACCCGCATGGCGGGCGGCCTCGCCTTCGCGCGGAGCGGCGATGTGCTCACCCGTGTCGTCAACGACGTCGAAAGTCTCGACGGGCTCTATTCGCGCATCCTCGTGCCGCTCGCCGGCGCGGTGCTGGTGCTGCCGGTGCTCTTCATCGTGCTGGCCCTGCAATCCTTGCCCCTCGCCCTGCTCGTCGCCCTGCTGTTCGTGGTGGCCGCCTTCCTGCTGCCCCTGCTCGCCGCGCGGGTGACGGCGACGAGCGGCAACCGGCTCGCCGCGGCCGTCTCCGCCCTCCGTGTCGCCGTGCTCGATGCCATCACCGGGCTGCGGGAGGTGCGGGTTTACAGTGGGGAGGGGCGGATGCTGGCGCAGGTGCAGGCGCGGGAGGCGGGGCTGCTCGCCGCCCAGCGCTCCGTCGCGCGATCGGCCCGATTCGCTCAGGCCGCGGCCTTCCTCTGCGCCCAGGCGGCGATCCTCGCCGTTCTGCTCGCCGCTGGGGCGCCGCCGCCGGCCGCGGTCGCGGCGGCTTTCCTCACCGTCGCCGGGTTCGAGGCGGTGGGCGGTCTGCCGCGCGCCGGGGCGCTGGCCGGCTACGCCGCGGCGGGCGCCCGGCGGGTGCGGGAAACCGCGCTCGGCCCGATCATCGCCCCTGACCCCGCGGTGCCGCAGCCATTGCCGGCGGAGAACAATCTGCGCTTCGCCGGGGTGCGCTTCCGCTGGGCGGCCGACCGCACGCCGGTGCTCGACGGGCTGACGATGGAAATTCCCGCTGGCAGCCGGGTGGCGATCCTCGGGCCTTCAGGCTCGGGCAAATCGACGCTCGCGGCCCTCGCCCTGCGGCTTCAGGTGCCGGAAGCGGGGCGCATCCTGCTGGGCGGCACAGATATCGCCGATCTCCGCGCCGATGATCTCCGCGCCCGCATCGCGCTGCTTTCCCAGCAGACGCACCTCTTCGACGATACGATTCGCGCCAATCTTCTGCTCGCGCGGCCGGATGCGGACGAGCGGGCGTTGTGGGCCGCGCTCGACGCCGCGCAGATCGGCGATTTGGTGCGCGGCTTGCCGGACAAGCTCGAAACCTGGGTGGGCGAGGGCGGGCATCGCTTCTCGGGCGGCCAGGCGCGGCGGCTGGCACTCGCCCGCGTGCTGCTCTCGCCCGCGATGATCGTGATCCTGGACGAGCCCTGCGCCGGTCTCGATATCGAAACGGAACAGGCTTTTCTCACGACGCTGAACGATCTTGGCCGCGCGCGGACCTTCATTCTCATCGCGCATCGGTTGACCGGTATCGAGAAGCTTGACCGGATCTGGCGGATCTCCGGACAGCATGCGGTGGCGGCGACGGCGTAAGCGCCTCCCTGCGGCCGCGGCGCCCGGCGGGAATGCTTGCGCGAGCGGCGTGATTTGGGGCCCTCCGCAGGTTGCGGGTTTCTCCGCTCTGCCCTTGACGGATGAGCCGCGCTCAGGCCCCATCACGCGCCGAAATCCAGGAGAGTTGACGCCATGCGCCGCCGTGCCGCCCTTATCGCCTTGTCCTTGATCGCGCTCGGCGGCTGCCAGGCGACCAGCCAGACCGTGGCCCGCCAATACGCGCCGGCCGAGCCGCGCTATGTGGTGTTCTACAGCCCGTGGTCCTCCACGCTCGATGCCAAGGGGCTGGGCGTCGTCTCCCAGGCGGCGCAGGCGGCGGCCAAGGATCCGGCGGCGCAGGTGCAGGTGGTGGGCTTTGCCAGCACCATCGGGACGGACGCTGCCAATCAGGCGCTTTCGGAAGAGCGGGCGCAGGGGGTGATGACCCAGTTGATCGCCGATGGCGTGCCGCAGGACCGCATCGTGACCATGGCGCGCGGCGCGACCAGCTATCAGCTGAGCGCGATCGAATCCCGCCGGGTCGAGATCGACATCGTGCGCGCGGGTTTCTGAGGGCGAGAAGCGCGCGAGGAGAGCCCGCCCTGGCGGCCTGCGTCGGTTACGCAAGGCTTGCGCTGAATGGGCAAAAAACGGCATGAGAGGAGCGGGATAGAGCCCGTTCTTGGAGTGAAGCCTCATGTCCTTCGGGGCGATGGTAAAGCGTCGGACCAAAGCCGCGATCCCGCCGATCATTTTTCTGGCGCTCGCCGGCTATTTCGCTTGGAACGCGACCCGCGGAGACCGCGGGCTCGTGGCGCAGCAGCAGGATCGGCTCGATCTCGCGGCCGCCCAGGTGCAGCTTCAGAAAGCCGATGCCGATGTCGCGGATTGGACCAACCGCATCCAGGGGATCGGCGGCCGGGTGCTTGATCTCGACGCGCTCGATACCCAGGCGCGGCGTATGCTCAACCTCGTCGATCCGAACGACATGGTGGTGATGATGGGCCGCAACACCGCGCCGAACGGTCTGCCCCCGCCCGATCCCGCCTCGGTGCAGGTTGTCGCCCCCGCCCCATCCGCCGCGACGCCCGGCCAATAGGCGCGGGCTGCGCTGGCCGCGGCGGCGGCTCTGATACGGAACGGTATCGGCTGGAAAAACAGCGGCCAGGCCCCATCTCCCCCAAACAATGCTGATCGCTTGCCCAGCACGAGGGCGTTTTGGATCAGCGCGCATCTGGATCCGGTCGCAGAGTTGGCGGTGGCGGGAACCCGCTCTCGCAGCGCAAGCCAAGGGAGGTAGCAATGGCCGAGAACAAGGCAAGGCAGGAACCAAGGCCCGCCGAGGCGGGACCGGGCAAGGGCGAAGAAGGGGTCGCCCCCTCGGTCGGGCGGGAGCCCGATCCGATGCCGACACCGCAGGACGATGAACAGCGGGTGACGGAAGAGGACGAGCCGAAGGGGCACCCGACGAGCGACCGCTTCCATTCCGAGCAGGCGCATCGCAAGCCGAAGGGCGAGCGGCCGGGCGAATAGCGGCTCGCCGCCGGTCGGGCTGCGCGAAAACGGCGCGGGACGAGACGGCCGGGCCGTGGCAGTATGCGGCCATGTCCGCGGTGCCGCCTTCCTCCGATCCTGAGCCGACCGCGGCGGCACTGCCGGTTCTGCTATTCCGGGTGGCGGGGCAGACGCTCGCGATCCGCCGCGCGGAGGTGGCCGAGGTTCTGCCCCTGCCGCGCCTCACCCGCTTGCCGGAGGCGCCGCCGATCCTGCGGGGCGCCTTTCATCTCGGCCCCGATCTCGTCCTCGTCCTGCCGATCGCCGAACTGCTCGGGCTCATCGGCCCGGCGGAAGGCACGCCGCTCTATCATCACCTTCTTTTGATCCCCGGGCGGGATCAGCGGATGCGCCTCGCCTTCCTCGTCGATCGTGTCCTCGATATCACCGAGGCCGAGCATCAGCCGGTGCCGGCGGTGACGAGCTTCAACAATTGCGTGGAGGGCGATGTGCGGCAGGCGGGGGCGCTTATTCCGCTGGTGGCCTTGCCGCGCTTGCTGGCCGCGCATGAGGAAGCGCGCCTGGCCGCCTTCGCGGCGCGGGCGGCTGCCCGGCTTGCCGCCTTCGCCCTGCCGGGCGAGGCAGGCGGCTGATGGCGCGGCCCGAAGGCGGCCAGGCGCTGCCGGCAACCGAGAGCGAGCGGGAGGCCTTCGCCGCCCTTAAGCAAGCCATCATCGCCCGCACCGGGCATGATTATTACCGGGACAAGGATCCGCTCTTGTGCGAGCGGCTGCATCGCCGCCGCATCGCAACCGAGATGGCGGATCTCGCGGGCTATCAGGAGCTGCTCGCCAGCCCCCGTATCGGGGATGCGGAATGGCGGGAGTTGGAAGCTGAAATCACCATCGGCGAGACCTTCTTCTTCCGCCATCAGGAGCAGGTTTCCGCCCTTCGGGATGTCATCCTTCCGCGGCTGATCGAGCAAGGAGCGGATCGGCGCCGCCTGCGGATCTGGAGCGCTGGCTGCTCGGTCGGGGCGGAAGCGTACAGCCTGGCGATCTTGCTGGAACGGGTGCTCGGCCAAGCGGCGCAGAATTGGACGATCGATATCATCGGGACCGATATCAGCAGCCGCGCTTTGGCCCAGGCGCGGGCCGGCACCTATGGCGAATGGGCCTTGCGCGGCGTGCCGGCGGAGGAGCGGGCGCGCGATTTCGTCCGCGCCGGCGCGCGCGGCTGGGAGATCGCGCCGCGCCATCGCCAGCGCGTGCGCTTCGAGCGACATAATCTGCTCGATCTGCCCAAGGTCGGCGCGCCCGGCCTGTGGCGGGAATTCGATCTCATCCTCTGCCGCAACGTGCTGATCTATTTCGGCACCGAGCGCATCGTCGGGACGCTGATGGCGCTCTCGCGCTGCCTGGCGCCGCAAGGCTGGCTGATGGTCGGCCATTCGGATGCGATCGCCACCCTACCGCCGGATCTGACGGTAGTGGAATTGCCGGGCACCCTCGCGTTTCGCCCCGGTGCCGGCAAGCCCGGTGCCGACAAGCCCGGTGCGGATAAACCCGAGGCCAGTCCTTTCGGTGCCAGCGCTTTCGCTAACAGCCCGGCGGCGGGAGTGGGGATCGGCGGTGCCGCCTGCCCTGAAACGCGCGCGGGCAGGCCGCCGCCGCCCCAGCCCGTGGGCCCGAGCGCCGCTCACAACCCTCTTGCGCCACGGCCGAGCGATGAGCCTCCGGCGGCCAAGCCTCCGGCCGCGATGGCCGCGCGGGGCACGGGCCTGGCTCTCCCCGCGCCCTCCGCCGCCGCGCTGATCCCGACCGTCAAAGCCTTGGCCGATGCCGGGCGGCTGGCAGAGGCGGCGGCGGCGGTGGCGGAGGCACTGCGGCAAGATCCGCTCGATGCCCGCCTGCACTTCTACGATGGCGTCATCGCGCAGGCGGCGGGGAGGGCGGGCGCGGCCGAGACGGCGCTGCGCCGGGCGATTTACCTCTCGGGGGAGATGGTGATGGCGCATTACCACCTCGGCCTGCTGTTGAGTGCCGCGGGGCGGAGCGGAGAGGCCGCCCGGGTGCTCGGCCAGCTGCAGCGGCTCTGCGCCGCTCTGCCTGAAGATCGGCGCCTGCCGGACGGGGATGGGCTGACGGCGCGCGGCTTGATGGAGCGGCTGGGCAGCATGGCCGGGCGGCGCCGGGCGCTGCGGAACGGGCCGGGAGGGGCTGCTGCCGATGCCCGATGAACAGGCCCGGATCGAGGCGATCCTTGCGGCCCGCATGGCCGCACTCGCCGCCCGCGGCGGGCGCGGCCGCGCGGCAGCTGCGGACCAGCCGCTCCGCCACCTGCTGCTGGCCGAGGCGGGGGGCATGATCGCCGGGATCGACCTTGCCGCGGTGGAGGCGGTTACGCCCTTCCTCGGCTGTGCCCGCCTGCCTAACCGACAGCCTGCCTGCCTCGGCGTCATCGGCCGGGGCGGGCGGTTCTACTCGGTGCTGCATCTCGCCACCCTTCTGGGAGCGGCGAGCGGCGGGCGCGATGCGGCGGAGGGTGCGGGCAGGGGGGATGCCCGCCACCTTATCCTCCTCGCCCAGGCGGCACCCGCTCTCGCGCTCGCGGCGGATACGGTGCTCGGCCGGTTCAGCCTGCCCGAGGGGCCGGCCGGTCTCGACTTCGAGGGCCGCCCCGTCACCCTGCTCGACCTCGCTGCATGGCGTCAGCGCCTCGGTGCCGTGCCATGAGAGCGCGCGCGCCCGTCGCCTTGCACGCCGCGACTTTCCTGGCCTTCCCCCCGACCCTCGATCTGCGGAGTCCTCGCGCGTGACCATCGCCGCCCGCCTCTTCCTTGGCTTCCTCGTCAGTATCCTGTTGCTCGTGGGGGTCGGGCTTTTCGCCCTCAGCCAGATCGGCGCCGTGCGGGATTCGACCGTCACGATCGTCGATCACGACATCACCGCCTATCGCGCGCTGCAGCAGATCGTGCAGAGCCAGGTCAGCCTGCTCGATGCGCGGCGCGCCGTGCTGATGGATTTCATGCTGCAACACGATGGCGGCAATACTGCGCCTTCGGATGCCTATGGCCTCGGCGGGATGGCCGACGACGCGACCCATTGGAAAGCCCTGTCCGACCGGCTCTCGGGCGAGATCGCCCGCGCGATCGCCGTCACCACCGCCTATGAGCAGGCGGCGCTGACCGCGCAGAGCCTGACCCGGGCCGATACCTGGCATAGCGTCACCGGTCTGCTGCAGCAGGCCCAGGTGCAGTGGAACATGCTGCGCACCGATGCCGCGACTCAGTTGAATGTCATCCAGGGGGGCGGCTCGCTCGCCCAGGTGCTCGCGGCCGAGCCGAAGCTCGTGAACGACAATATCGAGCTCGGCAAGACCCTGGGCCAGGTGGAGGAAGCTCTCGCCTCCGGCAGCGGAGCGGGGCTCGGTTTCATCTCCCAGCTCTATGGCGAGGCACGCTCGGTCCTCGTCATCGCGCTGCTGGCGGCGGTGGTGCTGCTCATCGGCATCGCCTGGCTCATCCTGCGCTCGATCATCCGGCCGCTGGAAGCTTTCACCGCCTTCGCCGACCGGGTCGGCCGTGGCGATCTCACCGGCGAGCCGCTCAAGATCGGGCGGGACGAGCTCGGCCGCCTCGCCGCGACGCTCAACGGGATGGCGGCGAGCCTGAAGCAGGTGACAGCGCAGAGCCGGGAATTGACGACGACGCTCAACGCTTCCGCCGCGCAAATCCGCGCCTCCACCCAGGAGCAGGCGGCGAGCGTGGAGCAGCAGCTCGCGGCTTTGCAGGAAACCGCGGCGACGGCGGATGAGATCACCCATTCCGGCGCGCGCATCACCATGCGGGCGCAGGAGGTGATCCAGGTGGCGCAGCAGGCGGTGCAGACGAGCGCCAATGGGCTGCGCGCCGTCTCGGACGCCGCGCGCGCCATGGATGCGATCCGCGACCAGGGCGAGGTGGTGGCGACCAATATCGTGGCGCTGAGCGAAAAGACGCAGGTGATCGGCGAGATCATCGCGACGGTGAACGACATTTCCGAACGCGCGCATCTGCTCGCCCTCAATGCCGCGATCGAGGCGGCGGCGGCGGGCGAGAACGGGCGCAGCTTCGCCGTCGTCGCTTCCGAACTCAAGGTGCTGGCCGATCAGGCCAAGCAGGCGACGGTGCAGGTCCGCTCCATCTTGGGTGAGATCCAGCGCGGCATCAACGCCTCGGTGATGATGACGGAGGAGGCGGTCAAGCGCGTCGCCGTCGGGCGGGAGCGGTCGGACGTGACGGAGCGGACGATCGAGGCGATCACCGCGAGCGTCCAGGAAAGCGTGCAGACCTTCCAGCAGATCGTCGCCTCCACCAACCAGCATCAGATCGGCATCGAGCAGGTGATGGGCGCCTTGCAGAACATCCGCCAGGCGAGCCAGCAGACGGCGGCCGGCACGCGGGAATTGGAGATCGCCGCCGGCAGCCTGGCGGAGCTCGCGGGGCAGCTCGTCATCCTCGGCGATCGCTACAAGATCTGATCGCGGGCTGACGCGCGCCGATGCCGCCGCCCCCGAGCCCCGCCGATCTGCGCCAGGAATTGCTCGCCGCCTTCGAGGTCGAATATCGCGACCATCTGGTGGCGGTGCGCCTCGGCATCGCCGCGGCCCGGCAGGGGCAGCAGCCCGACCTGCGCGAGCTGTTCCGCCGGCTGCATTCGCTGAAAGGGGCTGCCCGCGCCGTCGATCTCGACGAGGCTGAGCGGCTGGCGCATGCCCTGGAAAACGAGATGGCGAGCGTCATCGAGGCCGGCGGCACCCTGCCCCCGGGGTGGGACGGTGCGATGGAAGCCGCCCTCGACCGGCTGGAAACGGCGATCGCCGCGGGGCTCGGCACGGGCGAGGCCCGGCCGGCGGCGGCAGGTGCCCCAAACCCCGAGCCCAACGAGCATTCCTTCGGCTATCTGCCGATCGATGCCGCGCAGATCACCGATCTGGTGATCGCGACCGGCACGCTCGCCCAGGCGATTGAGCGTCAGGGGCGCCTCGCGCAGCGGGTGCAGGGCCTCGAAGCGGCGATCGAGGCGGTGCGCCGCCTGCCGGGCCCGGCGCCGCACGGCACCATCGCCGATCTTGCCCGCCAGGTCGCCGGGCTGCGGCACGAGGTGCAGGACGGCGCCTTCACCCTCGGCCAGAGCTTCCGGCGCGTGCGCGACGATGTCTATCGCCTCAGCCTGGTCGCGGCGGAGACCGTCTTCGGGCCGATGGCCCGCGTGGTGCGCGAACTCGCGCGCGACGAGGGGCTCGCGGTCGAGACGGAATTTCTCGGCCTCGGCCTCTCGGCGGATCGCCGGCTGCTCCAGGCGCTGAAAGATCCGGTGATGCAGCTGCTGCGCAATGCGGTGAGCCACGGGGCCGAGCCCCCCGCCCGCCGCCGCGCGCGGGGGCTGCCACCGGCCACGCGCATCCTGCTCAGCGTGCGCGGCGGCGGCGGCTCGCTGAAGCTGACGGTGAGTGATGACGGCCCGGGGCCCGATCTCGCGGCGATCCGCGCCCGGGCGGTGGAGCGCGGACTGCTCTCCCCGGCCGAGGCGGAAAGCGCAGCGGCCGAGCGAATCCTCGCCCTGGTGTTCGAGGCCGGGCTTTCGACGCGGGCCGATGTCGGCGCGCTCTCCGGGCGTGGCATGGGCCTCTCGATCGTGGCGGAGGCGGCGCGCGCCTTCGGCGGCGAGGTGCGCATGCGCTTCGCCGAGGACAGGGCGGCCTATGGCACCGCCGTCGAGATCACCGTGCCGCTGCTGCTCTCCCGCCAGAGCGCGGTGCTGCTGCGGTTCGAGGATGCGACCGTGGCGCTGCCCGCCGGCAGCGTGATCCGGCTGTTGCGCGTGCCGCTCGGCGCGATCCAGCCCGTGGCCGGGCAGATGTGCGTGCGCATCGCCGAGGCTGAGGATGCGCCGCGCGCCCCGGTCGCCGTGCTCGGCGCGCTGCTCGGCATGGCGGGGCCGCGCCTGCCGGCAGCCGACGGCATGGCGAAGCTCGCCGTCATCCGCGGCAGCGTTTTCGGCCAGCGGCTGGCGCTCGCGGTCGATGAGTTCGAGGATGTGCGGCGCTTCCTCACCCACCGCGCCGAGCTTGTGGGCACCGAGCCCGATCTCGTCTCCGGCCTCGTGATGGTGACGAGCGAGCGGCCGGCGGCACTGCTCTCGCCGGACGGCATCTTCGCGCGCTGGCAAAGGCGGGGCGGCTGGGGCGGGGCGGCGGAAGGCGAGGGCGAAGCCGGCGGCGAGGGCGCGGGGCCCGAGCCTTGGCCGCAGACGGCGGCATCGGCGCGTACCATCCTCGTCGTCGATGATTCGATCACCAGCCGCACGCTGGAAAAATCCATCCTCGAAGCCCAGGGCTATAAAGTACGCGTGGCGGTGGATGGCGTGGAGGCGCTGGAAATCCTCCGCGCCTCTTCCCAAGCCGCGCCGCCCACCGATCTAGGGGAAGCCACAGCGGAGGAGATTGACCTGGTGCTCGCCGATGTCGAAATGCCGCGCATGGATGGTTTCACCTTGCTGACGACGATGAAGGACGATCCCAGGCTCTGCCGCATTCCGGTGATCATCATGACATCGCGTGATACCGCGGGCGATGTGCGCCGCGGCCTGGAACTTGGCGCCAGCGCCTACATCGCCAAGCAGAGCTTCGACCAGCAGGAGCTGCTGGCCACCATCGGCCGGCTTTTATGACAGCCAGCCTCACCCCGCCGCCGCATCGCCCCGTGCGGGTGATGGTGGTGGAAGACAGCCTCGTGGTGCAAAGCCTGCTGCGCCTCATCATCGGGGCCGATCCGCGCCTCGAAGTCTGCGCCGTCTGCCCCTCGGGCGAGGCGGCGATCGAGATGCTGCCGCGGCTCAAGCCCGATGTCATCTCGATGGATATCCGCCTGCCCGGCATGGACGGGCTGGAGGCGACGCGCATCATCATGTCCCGCCAGCCGACGCCGATCGTCGTCATCGCCGATGCGGTGGAGGATCGCTCGCTGCAGATTTCGATGAATGCGCTGCGCTCGGGCGCGCTCTCGGTGGTCGAAAAGCCGCCGGGCTTCGCCCATGCGGCGCATGCGCAGATCGCCGAGACGATCCGCACCCAGCTGCTCATCATGAGCCAGGTGCCGGTCATCCGCCAGCGGCCGGTGGCGGCCCGGGCGGCGGCGCAGATGGCGGCGGGCCGCGCGCCGGAGCCGGCGCCGCCGCGCATCGCCGCCATCGTTACCTCGACCGGCGGGCCGCCGGCGCTCGCCCGGCTGCTCGCCGATCTGCCCGCGGATTTTCCGCTGCCCCTGCTCGTCGTCCAGCATATGGGCGCGGCCTTCATGCCGGGCTTCGCCACCTGGCTGGACGGTATCGTGCCGATGCGCGTGCGCCTGGCCGAGGCCGGCCAGTCCCCCATGCCCGGCCATGTCTATATCGCCCCGGGAGACGCCCACCTCACCCTCGGGCCCGATGGGGCGCTGCGGCTGGGGCGGGAGCCGCCGGTGCATAGCCAGCGGCCCTCCGGCAGCGTGCTCTTCAACAGCCTCGCCCAGGTCTGCGGCCCGCGCGCGCTCGGCATTCTGCTGACCGGCATGGGCGAGGACGGGGCGGACGGGCTGCTCGCCATGCGCCGGGCGGGCGCGCTGACCATCACCGAGGATGAAACCACCGCCGTGGTCTATGGCATGCCGGCCTCGGCCATGCGGATCGGCGCCGCGAGCCTCGCCCTGCCGCTCGACCGCATCGCCGACGCGCTGCGCCGGGCGGCCGCCGGGGCGCGGCCATGATCCGCGAGCCCGAGCCCACGCGGGGGGCGAGCCTCCTCGTCGTCGAGGATTCCGAAACCCAGGCGATCCTCATCCGCCGCATGCTGGAAGGCCATGGCTTTCAGGTGGAGCGCGCGGCCTCGGCCGAGGCGGCGCTCGATCAGCTCAATGCCCGGCTGCCCGATCTCATCATCGCGGATTTCCATCTCCCCGGCATGAGCGGCGGTGAGCTTTCGCGCCAGCTCCGCCTCAATGCGCGCACCCGCTCGATCCCGCTCCTGATGCTGACGGAGGCTTCCGCCGCGGAGACCGAGCGCGAGGGGCTGGAAAGCGGGGCGGATGCCTATGTCTCGAAAGGGGCGGACCCGGATTTCATGATCCTGCGCATCCGCGCGCTCCTCCGCCAGCGCCCGGCGCATGCCGAGGAGGCGGGCGGGGAGACGCCGCATTTCCGTCGGGTGCGCTTCCTGCTGCTCGACGATGATGCCGCGGCCCGGGCCGAACAGGGCGCATCCCTCGAACGCGAGGGCTACCGCGTGCGCCAGGCGGCGGACGCCGCCGCGGCCGAGGCAGCGGTGATGGACCCGGCCGAGCCGGTCGATTGCGTCATCATCGGCCTGCCGGCCCGCCATTTCGCGAGCGAGGCGGTGTGCCGCCGGCTGCGCGCGCTGCGCCGTGCCGGGGGCCCGGGGCCGCGCGGCGTGGCACCCTTCCTCCTGGTCGGGCTCGAACGCGGCGGCGCGCTGCCGAAGGACGAGCTCTCCCGCGCTTTCGAGGCCGGGCTCGACGAGTTCATCCCGCAACTCGGCGACGCGACGCTTCTGCGCGCGCGGCTCCGCGCCATCGTCCGCCGCAAGCTGATGCTGGACGAAATGCAGGAGGCGGAGGCGGAGCGGCAGGAGCATGCGATCACCGCCGAGCGGGCGCGCATGGCGGAAGCCCTGACGAGCGCCAATGCCGAACTCGCCGCCGCCAACGAGAAGTTGATCGAGGCGCAGGCCAAGCTCGTGCAGGCGGCCAAGATGGCATCGCTCGGCGAACTCGTGGCCGGCATTGCGCATGAGATCAACAATCCACTCGCCTTCATCCTCGCCCATCAGGCGACGGTGCAGCGCGAACTGGACCGCATCGCGCCCGAGGCGGTGGCAGGGGAGGAGGCGCGGCGCCGGATCGTCAAAGCGCGGGACAGGGCGATCGCCATGGGCGCCGGCCTGCAGCGCATCCGCGATCTGGTGCGCAACCTGCGGCAATTCTCCCGCATGGAGGAGGGCGGGTTCCAATCGGTCGATGTCTATGAATCGATTGACACGATCGTGACCCTGCTCGGCCCGAAACTGGGCGAGCGCGTCAGCGTGACGCGGCGATATGATGCGCCGCCCACCTTGTGGTGCTCGCCTTCCCTCTTCAATCAGGTGGTCATGAATATCGTCAGCAACGCCGCCGATGCCATCGAGGGGCCCGGGCAGATCGCCATCGCGCTCTCGGTCGAGGATGGCAGCTACGTCATCGCCATCGAGGATTCGGGAGCCGGCGTGCCGGCCGACCTGCAGGAGCGGATTTTCGAGCCGTTCTTCACGACCAAGCCGATCGGCACCGGCACGGGCCTCGGCCTCGCCATTGCCTATACCGTGGTACAGGCGCATGGCGGCAGCGTCTCCATCGGCAGCTCGGCGCTCGGCGGCGCCTGCTTCCGGATCGCCGTGCCGATCAGGCAGGATACCGGGGAGGCGGTGGGCGCAACGGCGGCGGCTGGCCGCGAGGGAGCATGATGGGCGTGAACCGCGGTATGATCCTCATCGTCGATGATGAGCCCGAGATCCTCACGGCGCTCCGCGATCTTCTGGAAGACGATTACGACGTCTGGAGCGCGGTCTCCGCCCAGGCGGGGCTCGAAATCCTCGCCGAGGAGCCGCGCATCTCGGTGATCCTCTCCGACCAGCGGATGCCCGAGATGACGGGCGACGTCTTCCTCTCCAAGGCGCGGGAAATCTCGGATGCGCAGACCATCCTGCTGACCGGCTATGCCGATCTCGGTGCGGTGGTCAACGCGGTCAACAACGGCCGGATCTCGGCCTATATGCAGAAGCCCTGGGAGCCGGCGCTGCTCATCAGCGTCGTCGGCAATGCCCATGAGCAGTGCTGGCTGAGGCGGAGCCTCGCGGAAGAGCAGGCGCTGCTCCGCGGCCTCATGACGGGGAGCCAGGATGCGCTCTCCTTCAAGGACACGGAAGGGCGTTTCGTTCGTATCAATCACGTCAAGGCGGATAGTCTCGGCCGCCCGCCAGGCGCCTGCCTGCGGCTGCGGGAGCAGGACCTGCTGCCGCCGGGCCCGGAGGTGGCGCGGCTGACGATGGCCGAGGCGGAGGCTTTCGCCGCCGGGCGGGCGACCGAGATGCTGGAGGAGCGCAACCAGGGCGGCGTGCCCCGCTTCGTCAGCGTCACCCGCGTGCCGATCCCGGGCCCCGATGGCCGCCCCCGCTACCTCGCCGTGCTGGAGCATGACGTGACGGACCGGCGCGCCATGGAGAACCGGCTGCATCAGGCGGAGAAGATGCAGGCGCTCGGCACCATGGCCGGGGGCGTCGCGCATGATTTCAACAATCTGCTGACGGCGATCCTCGGCAGCCTCGAACTCGCGCTGCGGGGGGCGCAGGGCGATCCGCGCCTGCGCCGCCTGCTGGAGAACGCCACCATGGCGGCCGAGCGCGGCACGGCGCTGACCCAGCGGCTGCTGACCTTCAGCCGGCAGCGTGACCTCGCGATGCGCTCGGTCGATGCCAATGAGGTCATCCGCGAGATGGAGGATCTCGTGCTGCGCAGCATCGGCGCGGGCATCTCGGTGCGCCACGAACTCGCCCCCGATCTCTGGGCCGCGCATGTGGACCCTGACCAGCTGGAACTGGCGCTTCTCAACCTCTGCATCAATGCGCGCGACGCGATGGAGGGCGAGGGGAGCCTCGTCTTTCGCACCGGCAACCTCTGCGTCGGCGCCGAGGATGATGTCGATCTGACGCCGGGGGAATACGTCATCCTCGGCGTGCGGGATTCGGGGCCGGGCATTCCGCCGGAGGTCATCGCCCGGGTGTTCGAGCCCTTCTTCACCACCAAGCCGGTCGGCAAGGGCACCGGGCTCGGCCTCTCGATGGTCTATGGCCTCGCCCAGCAGGCGGGCGGCATCGCGCGCGTCATCTGCCCGCCGGGCGGGGGCACGACGGTCGAGATCATCCTCCCCCGCGCGCCGGATGGCGCGGATATCGGGGGTGGAATTTAGGAGCGGAGCGGGAGCGGCGCTTACGCGGCGGCCGGCTTCTTCAGCCGGTCGATGAATTCCTTTCGCATCTTCGCGACCTTCGGCGCGATGATGACGCGGCAATAGCCGGCATTCGGGTTCCGGGCGAAGTAATCGTCGTGATAATCCTCGGCCGGGTAGAAGGTCGCGTTCGGCTCGATCGTCGTCACCAGCGGCGCGCCCCAGGCGTTCCGCTCCTCGATCTCGGCCATCACCGCCCTGGCCGTCGCCTCCTCTTCCGCCGTCGCCGGCATGATGGTCGAGCGGTACTGGGTGCCGACGTCGTTTCCCTGGCGGTTGAGCGTCGTCGGGTCATGCGTCGCGAAGAAAACGCGGAGCAGGTCGGCGTAGGAAATCACCGCCGGATCGTACGTCACGGCGATCACCTCGGCATGGCCGGTGCGGCCGGTGCAGACCGCCTCATAGCTGGGATTGGCGAGGCTGCCGCCGGCATAGCCGGATTTGACGCCCTGAACGCCGGCCAGCTCCTTGAATACCGCCTCGGTGCACCAAAAACATCCTCCACCGAGGATCGCCGTTGCGAGCGCCATCTTTGTCTCCACTTTTGACCAAATGTGCGGAAAAGCATATCGGCACGGCTACACGACCAGAACAGAGGGCAGGGGGCAAGAGGAAGGCGGATGGATCAGGCAGAGAGGCCGGCAGGACCGGGCGGCATCGTCACGATCGGAGAGATCCTGGCGGAGATCATGGCGACCGAGCCCGGCCACGGCTTTCGCGAGCCCATCAGCCTGGTCGGCCCCTTCCCGAGCGGCGCCACCGCGATCTTCATCGATCAGGTCGGCAAGCTCGGCTTTCCCTGCGGGATCATCAGCTGCGTCGGCGAGGATGATTTCGCCGCCGTCAATATCGAGCGGCTGCGCGCCGATGGCGTGGATGTAAGCGCGATCGCGGTCGATCCCGCCTATGCCACCGGCAGCGCCTTCGTCCGCTACCGGCCGAATGGCGAGCGCGACTTCGTCTATAACATCCGCCACAGCGCCTCCGGCCAGACGAGCCTCACGGATGCCGCGCTCGCCCTGCTCCAGCGCAGCAGCCACCTCCATATCATGGGTTCCTCGCTCGCCTCCCCGCGCATCATCGAGGAGACCAAGCGGGCGATCGCCATCATCAAGGGCCAGGGCGGCACCGTCTCCTTCGATCCCAATAGCCGCAAGGAGATGCTGCACCTGCCCGGCATGCGGGAGGCGCTGACCTTCATGCTGCGCGCCTGCGACATCTTCCTGCCCTCCGGGACAGAGCTTACCCTGCTCACCGAGGCGCAGACCGAGGGCGGGGCGATCGCCGAGATCCTCGGCCATGGCGTCTCCGCGATCGTCATCAAGAACGGGATCGAGGGCGCGGCCTATCACGACGGGCGGGAACATCGCCACCAGCCGGCCTTCCATGTGGAGGAGATGGACCCGACCGGCGCGGGAGATTGTTTCGGCGCCACCTTCATCACCTGCCGGCTGCAGGGGCGGAGCGTCTCTGAATCGCTGCGCTATGCCGCCGCTTCCGGGGCGCTCGCGGTCACGCGCCGCGGCCCGATGGAGGGCACCGCGTCCTTCGCCGAGCTCGACGCCTTCATCCTGGCGCAGCGGCGCGGCCTGCCGGAGGCGGGGTCATCCCAGCCCCATGCCCGTGGCCAGACGCGCCCGCCGGCACCGCGGACGGTCGCGGCCGATATTCTCGCCGATCTCGCCCCCGCCCGCGCGGCCGGCCGGCCCTTCGGCATCACCTCGGTCTGCTCCGCCCATCCGGTGGTGATCGAGGCGGCGCTGCTTCAGGCGCTGGAGGATGGTGGCCCCGCGCTGATCGAGGCGACCTGCAACCAGGTGAACCACCAGGGTGGCTATACCGGCATGACGCCCGCGGATTTCCGGGCCTTCGTCTTCGGTATCGCCGAGCGGGTGGGCCTGCCGGTGGAGCGGATCATCCTCGGTGGCGATCATCTCGGCCCCAATCCCTGGAAGGCGCTGCCGGCGGAAGAGGCGATGGCGGAAGCCGAGACGATGGTGGAGGCTTTCCTCCGCGCGGGCTTCCTCAAGGTGCATCTCGACGCCTCGATGGGCTGCGCTGGCGAAGCCCCCGCGCTCCCCGATGCGCTGGTGGCGGAGCGCGCCGCGCGCCTCGCCCAGGTGGCCGAGCGGGTCGCCGCCGAAATCGGCACCCGCCCTTACTACATCATCGGCACCGAGGTGCCGACGCCGGGCGGCGCGCTGGAAGCGGTGCCCGAAACCGAGGTGACGGCGCCTGAAGCGCCGCTCGCCACCTATGCGGTGCATCGGGAGGTGTTCACCGCCCATGGCCTCGCCGGGATGCTCGATCGGGTGGTGGCGCTCGTCGTCCAGCCCGGGGTGGAGCATGGCAATGAGAGCGTCACGCGCTACGTGCCGGAAGCCGCCAGCGCGCTGACGGCTGCGCTGGGCTCCCTGCCGGGCCTCATCTTCGAGGCGCATGCGACGGA
The DNA here is from genome assembly GCF_054665095.1 of Acidisoma sp. C75. Taxonomy (NCBI): domain Bacteria; kingdom Pseudomonadati; phylum Pseudomonadota; class Alphaproteobacteria; order Acetobacterales; family Acidocellaceae; genus Acidisoma; species Acidisoma sp. C75. The sequence continues at coordinate 190,567 of NZ_BAAFHD010000007.1, read as the reverse complement.
TTACCAATCGGCCGAGGCGCTGCGGAACCTGGTGCGGGACGGCTTCCCGATCCTCAAGGTCGGACCTTCGCTCACCTTCGCGCTGCGCGAAGCGCTCTACGCCCTCGATGAGATCGCCGCGGTGATCGCCCCCGAGATCGACCCCGAGGTCGAACCGCTGCCGCAGGTGATGGAGCGGCTGATGCTGCTGCGGCCGGAGCATTGGCGCGCCCATTACCATGGCAATCCTGCGTCGCTCCGTATCCTGCGCCACTACAGCTATAGCGACCGCATCCGCTACTACTGGCCGGAGCCGGAGGCGGTGGCCGCCGTTTCCCGCCTCTTCGCGCGGCTCGAGCAGGTGACGATCCCGGAGCCGCTGATCAGCCAGTTCCTGCCCCGCCTCTATACGCGCGTGGCCGCGGGCAGGCTGGCGCCGGCGGCACCCGCGCTCGCCCTCGAAGCGGTGCGGGATGTGCTGCGCGACTATGCGGCGGCTTGCACCGCGCGATAGCTGCGCTGCAACATGAGCCATGGCGGGACCGTCCCGCCATGCTTTATTGCCATCGCGCTGTGCGAGCGACACCCACAAGCCAGAGGAATCGCGGCGGAATGTCTGCCTTCAATACGGAAACGGTTACCAGCGTCCATCATTGGACCGACCGGCTTTTCAGTTTCCAGACGACGCGCGACCCGAGCTTCCGCTTCATCAACGGCCAATTCACGATGATCGGGCTGGAGGTTGAGGGCAAGCCGCTGATGCGGGCCTACAGCCTGGCCAGCGCCAATTACGAGGAAGGGCTCGAATTCCTCTCGATCAAGGTGCCTGACGGGCCGCTGACCTCCCGGCTGCAGCATCTCAAGGAAGGCGATACCGTCCTCGTCGGCCGCAAGCCGGTCGGCACGCTGGTGGCCGATAGCCTCCTACCGGGCAAGAACCTCTATCTGCTCGGCACCGGCACCGGCCTCGCCCCCTTCATGGCGATCATCAAGGACCCGGACATCTATGAGCGGTTCGAGCATGTCGTGCTCTGCCATGGTGTGCGGCAGGTGGCGGAACTCGCCTACGCCGATTACATCCAGACGCATCTGCCGAACGACGAACTGCTCGGCGACATCCTGCGCGGCAAGCTGCTGTACTACCCGACGGTGACGCGCGAACCCTTCCGCAACCGTGGCCGGCTGACCGACCTCATCGGCCAGGGCACCGTCGCCGCCGAGCTGGGCCTGCCGCCGATCACCACCGCGGATGACCGCTTCATGCTCTGCGGCAGCCCGGAGATGCTGGCGGATATGACCGCCTGGCTGCGCGGCGCCGGGTTCGCGGAAGGCAGCCATGCCCAGCCGGCCGAATTCGTCGTCGAGAAGGCTTTCGTCGAAAAGTAGTGATGCGCGCTGATCGGCTTCCCCCCGCTGCGGTCGGCCAGGCGGCCGGGCCAGATCCCAAGGCCGCGGCCTGATGGCCGGGGGCGGCGCGGCAGGGCGCCCCGCGCCCGCGGACGGCAAGATAGAGCAGGGCACCGCCGCCTTCCTGCTCACGCAGGCGGCGCTCGCCACCGCCGGCTTCTCGACCTTTGCGCTGCTCTATTCGATCCAGCCCCTGCTGCCGGTCTTCGCCCGTCAGTTCGATCTCAGCGAGGCGCAGTCTAGCCTGGCCCTGTCACTCACCGGCCTCTTCATGGCTGTTTGCATGCTGGGCGCCAGCACCGTTTCCGAGACGATCGGCCGCAAACCGATGATGGTGGCCTCCGTGCTCGCCTCCTCGGCGCTGATGATCGTCTCGGCGGTCGTGCCGCTCTGGTGGCAGTTTCTCGTGATCCGCGCGCTCATGGGCATCACGCTCAGCGGCCTGCCGGCGGTTGCCATGGCCTATGTGGCGGAAGAGATCCATCCGCGCTCCACCGGGCTCTCGATGGGCCTCTATATCGGCGGCAATGCCTTCGGCGGCATGTCCGGGCGGCTCGTCATCGGCGTGCTCGTGGGGCACATCGGCTGGCGCAGCGCCATGCTGTTGGTGGGCTGCGTCTCTTTCATCGGCGCCTTCATCTTCTGGCGCATCCTGCCGCCGTCGCGGTATTTCAGCCCCCGTCGCCTCTCGCTGGAAACGCTTGGCGGTGCCTTCCTCGCCCATCTGCGCGACCGCGCGATGCAGATGCTGTTCGCCGAAGCCTTCCTGCTGATGGGCGGCTTCATCGCGATCTACAACTATCTCGGCTTCCGGCTGCTTGCCCCCCCATTCAACCTCAGTCAGGCTGCGGTCGGCCTCATCTTCTCAGCCTATGTCATCGGCATCTTCAGCTCGGCCTGGATGGGCAGCCTCGGCAACCGGCTGGGCCGGCGCCGCGTGCTCTGGGTCGGCTTCGTCATCATGCTCCTCGGCATCGCCCTGACCGAGACGGAAAGCGTCGCGAGCGTCATCCTGGGCGTCGTGCTCGTGACTTTCGGTTTTTTCGGCAGCCATTCCATCGCCAGCGGCTGGGTTGGCATGCGGGCGCGGCATTCCAAAGCGCAGGCCTCCTCCCTTTACCTCTTCTTCTACTACATGGGGGCAAGCATCATCGGCACGCTGGGCGGCGTCTTCATGCAGCGTTTCGGCTGGAACGGCGTTGTCGGCATGACGAGTGCGCTGGTGCTTGCCGGGCTCTACCTCTCCTGGCGGCTCAGCCGCATCGAGCCGCTGCCGCAAGGCTGAGCCACCGCAGGGGCTTGCCACCTGCGCTTCCCGCCAGCGCTGCCAGCGGCGGCGCAGCTCTCCCGGAGCGAGGCCGGCCGCGGTCCCCGTCTCTGCCACGTCGAGGATGCGGTCTGTGCGAAAATGGCGGAAATCGCCGCGCAACTCGCACCAGGCGACGAGGATGCGCCTCGTCTCGGCATAGCCGAGAATGACGGGCCAGATGGTCCGCGCCGTCTCCTCTCCGGCTTCACTGCGATAACGGAGCGCGAGCTTCCGTCCGTCGCGGATCGCGCCGCGGAGGGCTGCGAGATCGACCGCATCCTCCGGCAGCGGCGGCTCCGGGCGCAGACCGAGGCTTGGCGTTTCGATATAGGGCCGCAGCCCTTCCGGCACGGCGGCGGCGACCTTGGCGAGGAGATCGCGCGCGGCGAGCGCCAGTGTCCGGTCTCCGCGGTGAGCGACCCATTGCGCGCCCAGCACTACGGCCTCGATCTCGGCCGGGGTGAGCATCAGCGGCGGCATGTCGTACTCTTCGGACAGGACATAGCCGAAGCCTGCCGCGCCCGAGACCGGCACTCGCTCGCCGATAAGGGCGGCGATATCGCGATAGACCGTGCGGGGCGTGACCTCCAGCTCGGCGGCGAGCGCCGCGGCGGTAACCGGCCGGGCCGAGCGGCGGAGAATCTGGATGATCTGGAACAGCCTGTCGGCGCGGCGCATGGCGTGCGGCCCTCCTGCTGACAGAATGCTGTCAGCAGGGCTGTGCGACAAGGCTTCCGCCGCAGACGCCGGGCATCGGGCCGGGCGGGGCCCAGGAGAGAACGCCATGAAATTCGCATCCACCCGACTGATCGCCTGCGATGTCGCGGCCATGGTGGGCTTTTACGAGCACGTGACAGGTGTTGCCGCCACATGGCTCTCGCCGGAATTCGCCGAAATCATCCTGGAGGGGGCGACGCTTGCTATCGGCAGCGCCGCCACAGTCGCCCTCTTTGCCGCGGGAAGTGCCGAGCCCGCCGCCAATCGCAGCGCCATCATCGAATTCCGCGTCGCGGATGTGGATGCGGACTTCGCCCGCCTCGCCGGCCAGGCCGAGATTGTCTGCCCGCCGAAGTTGATGCCTTGGGGCAACCGCGCCTGCCAGTTGCGCGACCCGGAGGGTACGCTCGTCGGGCTTTTCACGCCATCGACGGAGGCTGCCCGGGCGCGCTTCGCGGAGCGCTAACGGGAAAGCGAATTAATCCATCGCGACATGCACTTCGCCCGGCTCCTTCTTCGCCGGCACCGCCTTCGGCTTGCGCATCAGGAGGAGCAGGAAGAAGCAGGGCACCGAACTCAGCATCAGCGCCTTGAAGGCGTCGCCATAGCCGATGATGTTGGCCTGCCGGTCGATCATCTGGTTCATCATTTCCGCCCCCGCCGCCGTGCTCGGCGCGACGAAGCGGAAGCTGTCGCTCGTGAAGACATGCGCGAAGGGCTGCACGAAGTAGGAGAGCACGGCATGCTCGTACTGCGTCATCTGCGTCACGATCGCGGAGCTGACGGAGGTGCCGATCGCCATGCCGACATTGCGGGTGAGGCTCATCGCGGCCGCGCCATCGCTGCGGAAGCGCGGCTCCAGGGTCGCGAAGGCGATGAGCTGGAGCGGCATGAATACGAGGCCGAGCCCCGCGCCCTGCACGATGATGACGGTGAGGATCCAGGCGGAGGAGACATCCGGGGTCCATAGCGTCATCCAGTAGAGAGAGAGGATGAGCAGCGCGATGCCCACGAACATCTGCAGCCGGACATCGACCTTGGTGCCGAGCCGCCCGGAGATCAGCATCACCGCCATGGTGCCGAAGCCGCGCGGCGCCATTTCGAGCCCGGCATCCCGCACCGAATAGCCCGAGAGCTTCTGAAGATAGGGCGCGAGCAGGGCGGAGCTGGAGAGCAGCACGAGCCCGACCAGGAACATCATGAGGATACCGCTCAACATGTTCCGGTCGGCGAAGATCGTCTTGGGCAAGAGCGGCCGCTCCGTCGTCAGCATATGCACGAGAAAGAGGTAGAAGCCGAGGGCTGCGATGATCGCCTCGGCGATGATCTCGTCCGATCCGAACCAGTCCTTGGTCTCGCCGCGATCGAGGGCGAGCTGCAGCCCGGCGAGCGCGATGCCGAGGATCGCAAAGCCCGTCCAGTCGAAGCGCGGGGTTTGCGCCACCTTGTCGTTATGCATGAAGAAGAGGACGCCGAGGGTCGCCGCGATACCGAAGGGGAGGTTGACGAAGAAGACGTAGCGCCAGTTGTAGAGATCGGTGAGGTAGCCGCCGAGCGTGGGGCCGAGGATCGGCCCCAGCATCACCCCCATGCCCCAGATGGACATCGCGCCCCCGCGCTTTTCCACCGGGTAGATGTTGAGCAGCGTGGACTGCGAGAGAGGGACGAGCGCCGCGCCGAATACCCCCTGCAGAAAGCGGAAGATCACCATCTCGCCGATCGTGCCGGCGATCCCGCAGAGCATCGAGGTGACGGTAAACCCGATGAGGCTGACGGCGAGCACGTTCTTCGGCCCGAAGCGCGCGGCAAGCCAGCCGACCGGCGCCGTCATGATCGCCGCGGCGATCACGTAGGAGGTCAGCACCCAGTTGATCTGGTCGGAATTGGCCGAGAGCGTGCCTTGCATATAGGGCAGCGCGACATTGGCGATGGTGCTGTCCAGCGCCTGCATCAGCGTCGCCAGCATCACGCAGATGGTGACGATGGTGCGGGTGAGCGGGGTGATCCGCTCATGCAGCGGGGCGAGCGGCGCGGCTCCTGCGGTGGCGGACATGGCCTTGTGCCTTCGCTTCCCTCAGAACAAATCCGACAGATGGCGCTGATGCCCGGTATCGACCGAGACCTCGGCGCTCATGCCCGCGCGCAGCGGCAGATCCTGAGGCCCGCCGGTGATCTTGATGCGCACCGGGATACGCTGCACCACCTTGACCCAGTTGCCGGAGGAGTTCTCCGCCGGCAGCAGCGAGAATTGCGAGCCGGTGGCGGGCGAGATGCTCTGCACCACGCCCGTCCAGTTCTGCCCCGGATAGGTATCGACCGTGATCGTCACCGGCTGGCCAACCCGCACATAGGTCAGCTGCGTTTCCTTGAACTGGGCGGTGACCCAGATATCGTCGGTCGAGACGATGCCGAAAGCCGAGGCGGCGGCCGAGAGGTAATGGCCCGGCTGGAGATCTTCCACCCGCGTCACGATGCCGTTGAAGGGGGCATAGACGATGGTGCGGTTGAGCTGGCGCTGGGCTTCGGCCACATCGGCGGCCGCGCTTTGATAGGCGGGCATCTGATCGATCGGCCGGTTGATGTCTCCCCCGAGCTTGGCGAGCTGCGTCTTGGCCTGGGCCTGCAGGGATTCGAGACGCGCCTGATCGGCATCGAGCTTGAATTTCGCATCGTCATATTCGGCCCGCGTGACGCCGCCGCCATGGATGAGCGAAGCGTAGCGGCCGAAGTTCGACTTGTCCTCCGCCACCACCGCTTCCTGGGTGGAGACATCCTTGAGCATGCGCTGGTAGTCTTCCTTCTCGGCGGAAAGGCTTTCCGCCGTCTGCGCGAGCTTCGCCTTGGCGCCATCCAGCATGATGCGATAGTGGTGCTGGCGCAGGCGGAAAAGCTCCTGCCCCTGCCGCACGCGCTCGCCCTCATGCACCGCGACCTGGGCGACGATCCCCGAGACATCGGTGGTGGCGTTGACCTCCGCGGCCTCGACGTAGCTGTCGTCGGTCGAGACATAGCGGCCGCCGGTCAGCCAGTAATAGCCGACACCGAGGATGACGACGGCGATGCCGCCGAGCATGAGGATCGGCCGCAGGATGTTCCGTCGCCGCCGGGCGGGCGGGGTGGGGGCGGCCTGGCTCGATTGCCCTGCCGGGCTTGCCGTCTCGGGCTGGGCGGGCTTGTTCGCATCCGCCGTCACCCGGTCACGCGTGGTAATCTGGTTCATGCCTTGGCCGTTGCTTTGGGTCTGAGGGAAGCGAGCTCGGCGGGCGGCTCTGGCCGGCCGAGCGCCGCCGTGACGTTGCATTTGATGAGGGAGAGGCCGCGGGTCGCCGCCGTGATCGTCGCGTCATCCATGCCGCTCAGGATCATCGCGGCGATCTCCGCCCGTCTTTCGGCCAATTCACCGAGCAGCGGCTCGGCTGCCGGCAGCAGGTGCAACCGCCAGATCCGCCTGTCCTGCTCGTCGGGCAGGCGCTCCACCAGGCCATGCGCTTCCAGCCGATCGACGAGCCGCCCGACGGTGATGGGTTCCACCTCCATCATCTGGGCGAGATCGCGCTGGGAGAGGCCGGGATGGCGCGCCAAGCGCATCATCAGTGCCCATTGCGCCTTGGACAGGCCATGGCGCCGGGCGATCCGATCGGCGTAAGTGCTGATCAGCCGCGCCGTATCGCTCAACAGAAAGAGCAGATCCTCTTCGAATTGGACCTTGATCATCACATGAAATTATAACGCTGCTTATCATCCGCATAGATAAGATCAGGTTATAAGCTGTCTATCGCGGCCGTATGAATGCGCGGCGGATAGGGCCATGCGTGGCGGGGCCTTGCGCGCGGCCTGGCCTGCGCGTCTCACTAGCCAAGGGCCGGGCGCTTCGTCCGCCCACAGCCGGCGATCTGGCCCAAGGGTCGCTCTTTTGGCGGGCGTCTGCATCCGGCGGGGAGATCGGGCCGGTCTCTCTGTTCCACCTCTGAGGGAGTGTTTTCGGGATGAGCGATGGCAAGATCGTGATCGGCACCAAGCGGTATTCCTCCTGGTCGCTGCGGGGCTGGCTCGCGGTGCGGCTGGCCGGGCTCGACGTGCGCGAGGTCGTCATCCCGCTGGCCGGCGGCTATACCGAGGCGCTGAAAAGCCAGACACCGACCGGCCTCGCACCCTATCTCGAACATAATGGCGCGCGGATCTGGGAGAGCCTCGCCATCATCGAGTATTGCGCCGAGTTCGATTCCACCCTGTGGCCGAAGAAGCGCCGGGCGCGGGCGATGGCGCGCTCGGTCGCAGCCGAAATGCATGCCGGCTTTGGCGAAGTGCGGCGGGCGATGCCGATGAACCTCGGGCGGGAAGATTACGCGGGCCTCGGCCGGACGGAAGGGGCGCTCGCCGATATCGCACGGATCGAGGCGATCTGGGCGGAGGCGCGGGAGGAGTTCGGCGCGGACGGGCCCTATCTCTTCGGGCCGCGCTTTACCGGCGCCGATATCATGTTCGCGCCCGTCGTCTTCCGCTTTCTCACCTATCAGCCCGAGCTTTCGGAGACGAGCCGCGCCTATTGCCAGGCGGTGCGGGCGCATCCGCTGATGGAGGCCTGGCACAGGGCGGCGCTTGCCGAGCCCGAGCAATGGCAGATCGAGAAATACGAGTCGCTCCGCCCGGCTGCCGCTAGCGCAGGTTGATCAGCACCACGCCCACCAGGATCAGCCCGACGCCGAGCCATTGCCGCGGCAAGAGCCGCTCCCGCAGCAGGAGGAAGCCGAGGATCGCGGTGATGGTGCTGCAGAGCGAGCTCAGCACCGCGACGATGGCGACCGCGCCGGTTTGCAGGCCGAGGCCGAGGGCGTAGAAGGCAAGCGCGGTCAGGCTGCCATAGCCGAAGGTGAAGGCGAGCAGCCGCCGCGGCGGCGGCGCGAGGTTCTGCCGCCGCGCTTTGGCGAGCGCGAAGGTGACGGAGACGCCTGAGAGGGCCGCGATCCAGAGTGCCGCGACCGGGCCGAGGGAGGGGACGACGTAGCGCCCCTGCAACCAGACGGTGACGCCATAACCGAGCGCGGCGCCGATCGCCCAGCCCACACCTGTGCCTGCGGGCGGCTTGGCGGGCCCGCGCCCGGCCTCCAGCCGCGCGGCGCGTGGCCCGAGCGCCGCGGCCCCGACCCCGAACACGGTCAGCGCGATGCCGACCGCCTCCGGCAGCGCGAGGCGTTCGCCGGTGAGCACCGCGAGCAGAGCGGAGACCGCGCCGTAGCTCGCGGCAACCGGCACGACCAGCGTGATCGCACCGGCGATGAGGCCGCGGGTCAGGCTGAAATTGCCGAAGGTGCTGCCCAAGGCGGCGCAGAGACCGAGGAGCCAGAAGGCCGGCGGCGCGGCGGCGGCCTGGGCGCGGGCGCTGTGGCTGAGGGCGAGAAGGGCGGAGAACAGCAGCAGGCTCGGCATCTGGCCATAGAAGGCGGAGCGCCAAGGGCCGAGGCCGCGGGCCGAGAATCGGGAGAGCAGATCGCCCACACCCCAAAGCAGTGCCGCAAGAAGCCCGTAGAAGATCGCCATGGCGCAGGATAGCCGCTTTCCCCGGGCCGACCCATCGAGGCCCACCGGCCACGCCAGCCGCATGATCCGGCGGACCTCCGGGGCAGCCGCGCCGGCCGGGCGGCTGCAGCTCGCCCGCTCCCCCATCACGCGGCATGCGGCTCTTGCGGCCCTGGCTCTTGCGCCCCGCGCTACCCTCGGTTCAGCCTGGGGCGCGAGACCGATCCGCGTCAGAAGGGCTTGATGACCATCTCTCCAAGGCAGGCAGGCCCGACACCCCTGGCATCTTATCGGCTGGCGCGTGGCGCGGTGCTGGCGGCGGTCGCCGCCGCGATGGTGGGAAGCAGCGCGCCATCGCCGATCTACGGCCTCTATGCGGCGCATTACCGGATCGACCATTTCGGGCTGACCGCGATTTACGCCGCCTACTCGGTCGGCACGGTCGCGGCGCTGCTCCTGCTCGGCGCGCTCTCCGACCGCCTGGCGGATCGGCGGCGGATTCTCTATGTGGGCCTGCTCTTCGTCATTGCCGGCGCGGTGCTGATGGCCTTGGCCGGCTCCGTCCCGCTGCTGCTGCTCGGCCGGCTGCTGTCCGGCACCGCCTCCGGCTGTCTGATGGGCCCGGCGACCGCGGCGCTGATCGAACTCGACCCGGCGCGGGACCGGATGCGCGCCGGCACGGTGATGACGGTCGCGGTGACGGCCGGGATCACCGCCGGCATCATCCTGACGGCGATCCTGCTGCAGCTTCGCCTGGCGCCGATGGTCTCGCCCTTCGTGCTGCTGGCGCTCGGCTCGCTGGCGCTGATCCCGCTGCTGCGCCTGGCCCCCTGGGCGCCGCCGGATGTAGCGCCCGCCATGCTGCATCCTTCCGCCGCCGCCCAAGCGCGGCCGCGTGCTTCCAGCCTGCTGCGCGAGGCAGGGCTTCCCTTCCTCCTCGCCTGCGGCGCGATGATGACGGCCTGGATGGTGGGCGGCAGCTTCCTGGCGCTCGGCGCGATCTTCGCCCGCCAACTCGCCCATATTCACAATGCCGCCGAAGCGGCGATGACGGTCGCGATCTTTCAGATCGTCGCCGGCAGCATGCAGTTCGCGGCCCGCGGCTGGCCCCCGGGCAGGACGGTGCCGGGCGGCGTCGGGCTGACGATCCTCGGCCTCATCCTTGCAACCCTCGCCGCGCTCACCGCCCGGCCCTGGCTCTTCTACGCGGGCGCGCTCTTCACCGGCTTCGGCTATGGCAGCATCTTCTGCGGCGCGGCGGCGCTCGCCAGCCACAGCGCGCCGCCGCAGGGCCGGGCCGCCTTCGTCTCCTACAGCTATATCGCGGGCTATCTCGGCAATCTCGGCCTGGTGCTGGGCTTAGGCGCGGTCGCGGATCGGTTCGGCCTCTTCGCCGCCATGGCGAGCCTGACGGGCGGCGCGATCCTGCTCGGCCTCTCCGTCAGTCTCGGATTGTGGCGCCTTCGGCAGCGGCCGGGGTGAGGGTGCCGGCTGGCCGGCGCCCTCAGGTTCAGGCGGCGGCGGCGAGGTTCCGATGCACCTCGAACGGCGCTTCGGTCTTGGCGCGGATCTCCTCGACCGTGACGCCCGGCGCGATATCGACCAGCGTCAGCCCCGGGCGCGCCACATCGAACACGCCGAGATCGGTCACGATGAGATCGACGACACCCTTGCCGGTGAGCGGCAGGGTGCATTGGCGGAGGATCTTGGGCTCACCCTTCGCCGTATGCTCCATGAGCACGACGACCCGCTTGACGCCGGCGACGAGATCCATTGCACCCCCCATGCCTTTGACCATCTTGCCCGGCACCATCCAGTTCGCGAGGTCTCCGTTCTCGGCGACTTGCAGCGCGCCGAGGATCGAGAGGTTGATATGCCCGCCGCGGATCATGGCGAAGCTCTCGGCACTGTCGAAGAAGCTCGTCGTCGGCAGTTCCGTCACCGTCTGCTTGCCGGCGTTGATGAGGTCGGCATCCTCCTCGCCCTCATATGGAAAGGGTCCCATGCCGAGCATGCCGTTCTCGCTATGCAGCACGATCTTCATGCCGGGCGGGATGAAATTCGCCACCAGCGTCGGGATGCCGATGCCGAGGTTGACGTAGAAACCGTCCTGCAACTCCCGCGCTGCGCGGGCCGCCATCTCGTCGCGTGTCCAGGGCATGATGTTATTCCCTTCGGTAAGTCGGCACCGGCCCTCTCCCCCGCCCGGCCAGCCATTCAGCATACTGGCGTGGGTGGCCGGGTGGGGGAGAGGGCCGGCAACGGTTTGAATAATTAAGCAGCGCGCGGGCGGGTGGTGCGCTGCTCGATATGCTTCTCGACCCGATCGAGCTTGACGATACGCTGCACAAAGATGCCGGGAGTGATGATGTGATCGGGGTCGAAGCTGCCTGGCTCGTGCAGTTCCTCGACCTCGGAGACCGTCGTTTTCGCCGCCATTGCCATCATCGGGTTAAAGTTGCGCGCCGTCTTGCGGTAGATGAGGTTGCCCTCGGTATCGCCCTTCCAGGCGTGGACGATGGCGAGATCGCCGACGATGCCGCGCTCCATCACGTAATGCTGGCCGTCGAACTCCCGCGTCTCCTTACCCTCCGCCACCGCCGTGCCGTAGCCCGTACGAGTGAAGAAGGCGGGGATGCCGGCGCCGCCGGCGCGGATACGCTCGGCCAGCGTTCCTTGCGGGTTGAATTCGATTTCGAGTTCGCCCGCCAGATATTGCTGCATGAAGAGCTTGTTCTCCCCCACATAGGAGGAGACCATCTTCTTCACCTGCTTCGTCTCCAGCAGCACGCCGAGCCCGATGCCATCCACCCCGGCATTGTTGGAGACGATGGTGAGCCCCGTGACGCCCGCCTCCCGAATGGCGGCGATGAGCGCATCGGGGATGCCGCAAAGGCCAAACCCGCCGGAGAGGATCAGCATGTCGTTCTTCAACAGGCCGGCGAGGGCTTCGCCCGGCGTTGCATAGACTTTGGACAAGGCCATCCTCACCACTCCTTCCTACGCGGGCACCGCTTTTTCCGGCGGATAATGCCTCAGGAGGTAGAGCATGACAGCGATCGAGGGAAGCGTGGCGAGGGCCGTCATGGCATAAAAGGCGTGCCAGCCGAGCGCCTGCGCCATCTCGCCGGAGAGGCTCGCGACCGTGCGGAGCGGCAGCGCCGCGATCGAGGACAGCAGCGCATACTGGGTCGCCGAATGGGCGCGGGAACAGAGCGAGGAGAGGTAGGTGATGAAGGCGGCATCGGCCAGGCCATCGGCGAAACTTTCCACCACCGCGGTTGCCAACAGCATGTGGTGGAGACCGCCGGCATAGGTCAGCGCCAGATACATGAGCATGCAGAGGGACTGGAAGCAGCCGGTGATGAGGAGCGAGCGGCCGGTGCCGATACGGGCGACGAGCCAGCCGCCGAGCAGCGCGCCGGCCAGCACCGCCGCGAGCGAGACGGGGCCGGTGGCAAGCGCCACCTGGCCGCGGTTGAAGCCGAGGTGATGGTAGAGAGAGGGCAGCATGGTGCCGGCGAGAGCCTCGCCCAGCCGGAACAGCACCACGAAGAGCAGGATCACCAGCCAGCCGCGGCGCTCTGCGAATTCGGCCAGAGGCTCGACGACCGAGCGGCGGAAGCGCTCGCGGAAGCTGAGCCGGCCGGCCACCATATGCGCGACGCCGGCATCCGGTCTCGGCTCCGCCGCGAGCAGGGTGACGATCGGGCCGAGCAGGGTGAGCGCCGCCATGGCGACGAATACACCGTGCCAGCCGAGGGAATCGGCGAGCTTGATGGCGGCGGCGCCTGAAATCAGCAGGGCGGCGCGATAGCCCCAGACATAGGCGGCAAGCGCCGTACCCTGCATGGCCTGGGGAAAGGTGTCGATGCGCCAGGCATCGATGACGGTATCCTGGCTGGCGGAGAAGAAGGCGAGCAGCGCCGCCGCGGCGATGAGCGCGGTGGGAGCCGTGGGGCTGGTGATCGCCATGGCGAGACAGGCGAGCGTCAGCAGCACCTGGATGAGGAGAAGCCAGCCGCGCCGGCGGCCGAGGCGCTCAGCGGCCCCAGGCGCCCGATTGTCGAAGATCGGGGACCAGAGAAATTTCAGCGCATAGGCGAGACCGATCGAGGCGGTGGCGCCGATCAGCGGCAGGCTGACCTGCCCCTCGGTGAGCCATTGCCGCAGCGTGAAGCCCGAGAGCGGCAGCGGCAGGCCGGAGGCGAAGCCGAAGCCGAGCATGAGCCAGATCCGGCGATCGGCAAGGATCGCCGAGAAGCGCGGGCGGGGCGGGGCGGGGCGGGTTGCGGAATCGCTCATCGCCGCAGCCTCTCATGTCTCGCTTGTCCTGTCTCGACTGCGATTTTGGGTTTTGCCTTCCCCAGGGGGGGCGGCCGGCTCGTGACCTGAGCGGCAGGCTCCGCTCATCATCGCTTCGCGGCGCAGCCTCGGGAGGCTCCCGCTGCTTGGCACTGTGGCGCGACCGAGGCCTCCGCGCGGTTATCTCGCACCTGTGGGGACATGCAACTCATATCCCAGCGATCGTCATGGGCGGGTGCGGGAAGGCCTCCACCGATCTCCGAGGTAGGCCTCCGCTTCGGGATGCGCGGCTTTATGCCACGCATCCCCCCGCCGGGTGGTGCAGGCGTTTGCCGACCGGCCGCCGTTCAGTAGGCGGCTTCGCGGGTCCGCGCGCGGCTGGTCTCCTTCGGGCGGTTGTCTGCACCCCGCGCGCCCGCGGCGGGGGATGAGCCCACGCCATCGGACTCGATCTTGAACTGGCTGACCAGATGGGCGAGGTCTTCCGCTTCGCGGGCCAGGCCGTGGCTCGCGGCGGTCGCTTCCTCGACCATCGCCGCGTTCTGCTGCGTCACCTGGTCCATCTGGTTCATGGCGGTGTTGACTTCCTGAAGGCCAGTGGACTGCTCCTTGGCCGAATTCGCCACATCGCTCATCAGGCCGTTGAGCCGCATCACCTGATCGACGATCACCGCGAGGACGTTGCCCGTCTCGCTCACCAGCTTCACGCCGAGTTCCACCTGCTGGCCGGAGGAGAGGATGAGCGCCTTAATTTCCTTCGCGGCATCCGCGGAGCGTTGCGCCAGCGTGCGTACTTCCGTCGCCACCACCGCGAAGCCGCGGCCGGCATCGCCCGCGCGTGCCGCCTCCACCCCGGCATTCAGCGCCAGGAGGTTGGTCTGGAAGGCGATCTCGTCGATGACGGTGATGATATTGGCGATCTGATGCGAGGATTGCTCAATCCCGCTCATGGCCTTGACGGCGTCCCGCACCACAGTGCCGGAGCGTTCGGCGCTGCTTCGGGTATCCTGCACCAGCTGCCGCGCTTCGCCCACGCTATCGGCCGTCTTGCGGACGGTGGCGGTAATCTCGTCCAGCGCGGCGGCGGTTTCTTCGAGGTTCGCGGCCTGTTGTTCGGTACGCCGGGAGAGATCGCTCGCGGCTTGCTGGATCTCCGCGGCGCCGGAGCGGACGCCCACGGTATTGGCCGCGATCGCCCGCATCGTCTCCTGCAGCGTGTCGAGTGCCGCGTTGAAATCATCCCGCAAGCTTTGATAGGCGGCACTCACGCCGGCGTCGAAGCGCGCCGTCAGATCGCCCTCGGCGAGGCGCGAAAGCGCGGCGGAGACACCCTCCATAGCGACCTTCTGCTCATGGCCCGCTTCGGTGAAGGCTTGCTCGGTCTCGCGCAGCTTGCGATCGAGATCGCGTTGGAACTCCGCCGCCTCGGCTTCCAGCCGCGCCCGCTCGATCGCATTGTCCTTAAAGATCTGCACGGCCCCGGCCATCTCCCCGATCTCGTCCCGCCGGTCGGTGCCGGTAATGGTGAGCTCTGTGTCGTTCGTCGCGAGGCGCTGCATCAGAGCGGTCATCCGCACGATCGGCCGAGCAATATTGACGACCGAGAGTGCCACGGAGGCAAGGATGGCCAGCAGGAGAACCGCGATGCCGATGCCGATGATGAGCAGGCCCTGATGCGCTCGCCGGTTCGCGTCGGCCTTCGACTGCATCGCGGAGCGCTGCTCATAGTTGGTCGCCGCGATGATCGCTTGGCGGAAATTGGTGAGTTCGCTGCCCAGTCGCTGCAGGATCAACTGATTCGCCGTGGGAAAATCGCCTTGGGCGATGGCCAGCGCGCATTTATTAGAGGTTTCGACCATCAGGTCGAAGCTGGTCTTGAAGGCTTGCGCGTCTTTTGTCTCCTCGCCAGGGTCGAGGGCGGCCGAATAGCCGGCCCAGCGGGCCCGGAAGTCCGCCTCCGCCTTCTTCTGCATGGCCACGAAGCTGTTGAACTGATCGAGCGAGTCGGATGCGGTTGCGGATGTCATGCCGAGCGAGGTCAGCCCGGCGACGTCGAAGCCATCCGCGCGCATGGCGCTGAGCGCGGTCAAGGTCGCGACATTGTCGTTGAGGTCATTGGCGATCGCGTTCAGCTTCACGAGTTGCATCATCGACACGACGCCGACGGCAAGCGAAACCAGCAGAACGACTGCATAGCCCGACAAAACCTTGTTGCGGATTTTCATATTCTCGAAGAATCGCATGGCTGAGCAGCCGCTCCTCTATTTTATTGCACTGTCTTAACCAGCTCCCGTTAATATCGGCTGAACCCGCATCGCCAAGCGGCTCATTCCTCGCGGGCGCCTGCCGGTCTGCCGCGGGTGAGAGATCTCCCCACTGCGAATGGCGAGACGGATCCTTCGTCATGATCGGGGCGCCGGGGGAAGCGATCTCCCAGTAATCCTGGAGACCTGCAACGCCGTTGTCCGCAACCTTTTCGGCCATCTCTACTGAAGAGGAGGTTACCGTGGACCGGCAGCTTGCGTGAGTTCAGGATCGGCCCGCGAGGACGCGGCTGCGGCTATAGCCACCTCGTCGCAACGCCGCGCTTTGGGTGGGCGCCCTCCGCCGGGATGAGCGCGGGCGCTCCGGCAGGCCAGGCGGGGCCGTCGGCGAAGCGGGGGCCTCCTGCCCCTGAGACGGCGCCTGCTCCCGCCTCTGTCGCGCGGCAGCAGCGATCGGTGTGGCTGTTGGCCGCGGCGGCATGCACCACCGGGGCGGACGCCTTTGCGGCGCGCGACTGCACGGGAAGGCACGGCCGGGCTCTACCGAAGAGGATGCTTCAAGGGCGCCGGGAAAGTAACGGATTTCGCAGTAAGAAGTGCGGCCGGTCGCCGCCCGGTGGGCCCCTCCACAGAGCCCAGTTGGGCGGCATTTAGCTATCCTGCGTGAGGGACGATGCCCTCTGCGGGCGGGTCGCCTGATCAGCGGGCATTGATCTCAAAATACACGTCAGGCATGGTTCGGGTTCCCAGAATAATCTGACAGCCTTGGCAATGGCGCCAAGCATACAGGTCCAGAAAGAGAAGGCTTCCCATGTCCAATCAGACAGATCGTCTGGACCCGCTTTCGAGGGCGGCGATTCGCCACGGTTCAGATAAATTTGGGGCGCATCTTTATACCAGCTTTTATGATCGTCTCTTTCGCCATCTGAGAGACAAGGCGATCAATATTCTCGAAATAGGCGTCGGCGGCTATGATACGGCGCTGGCAGGCGGTTCAAGTCTCTGGATGTGGGCTGAGTATTTTCCCTATGCCCGGATCGTGGGCCTGGATTACGCCGCGAAGACCATCAACGTCTCGCCGCGCGTAACGATCATCCAAGGGTCGCAGGTCGATATTCCTCTGCTTGATCGGATCGTCGCCGAGCATGGTCCCTTCGATATCATCATCGATGACGGTTCTCATAACGTCCAGCATGTGGACCAGAGTTTTCGCGCGCTCTACCCTCGCTTGTCGGCGCGGGGAATCTACGTCGTGGAGGACACCCAGACGGCGTTTATCGAAGGGGCCGGCGGCAGGCCGAACGGAGCGGACACGATCTTTGACCTCGCCCATAAAATCGCCCTCGCCATGCACAGCAGAGAGGGATTTGCAGGAACCGGAGATCCGGACCTCGACTACTTCGGCAATATGACGGAGCAGGTTACGGTCATCCGCAACGCGGTGGCGTTTCACCGCGGGGATAACAGCTACCCGTCCAACCTGCGCTTCTCCCTCGATCATCCGGCCTCGGCGCGCATCTACCAGACGATCGAGGATGAGGCGGCCCGCAACCCGGCGCCACGCTCCAGCCTGTCCCGCATCGACATGAACATTTGGGCCGGCAGGGCTGATGCCGCCGAGCGCCTCGCCTTAGCGGCGGCGAAGGACTTCCCAGACGATATTCACCTACTCTCCGAGCTGGCGCGGATGATGACCTGGGCCGGAAAGACAGAGACATCGGCCGATCTGCAGCGGCGTCTGGACGCCCTCCTGGCCCATCGCGCGGCGCGGAAAGAGTGACCGGGCGGCGCGGCTGACGATCCAAGAAGAGAGGCAGAAGAGGCTGGGGTAGGTCTCCCAGCCTCTTGCCTTGCCGCGACGGCTTAGGCCGCGTCGCTCTCAGAAGCGCGGTCAGCGCGCTTGCGGGCGTTGGGGTCGAGATGGCGCTTGCGCAGCCGCACGGCCGAGGGCGTCACCTCCACCAACTCGTCATCCTCGATATAGGCGATCGCCTGTTCGAGGGACATGCGGCGCGGCGGGATCAGCAGCATCGCCTCGTCCTTGCCGGCGGCGCGGATATTGGTCAGCTTCTTTTCCTTGATGACGTTCACGTCGAGATCATTCTCGCGGCTATGCTCGCCCACGATCATGCCGACATAGACCTTGTCGCCCGGATCGACGAAGAGCGTGCCGCGCTCCTGCAAATACCAGAGCGAATACTGCACCGCCTCGCCATCGGAATTCGAGATGAGGCTGCCGTTGCGCCGCCCCTCGATCGCGCCGGTCCAGGGGCCGTAGCCCGCGAAGAGGCGGTTCATGATGCCCGAGCCGCGCGTATCGGTCAGGAACTCCGAGTGGTAGCCGATGAGGCCGCGGCTCGGCATGCGGAAGGTCAGCCGTACCTTGCCGCCGCCCGAAGGCCGCATGTCCTGCAGCTGGCCCTTGCGGCGGCTCATCTTCTCGACGACCACGCCGGTATAGGGCTCATCGACATCGACCAGCACATCCTCCATCGGCTCCTCGCGCTGGCCGGTCTCCTCGTTGGTGCGGGTCAGCACGCGGGGGCGGCCGATGGTCAGCTCGAAGCCCTCGCGGCGCATCGTCTCGATGAGCACGCCGAGCTGGAGTTCGCCGCGGCCGGCCACCTCGAAAGCGTCGGTCTCGTTGCTGATCGTGACCTTGAGCGCGACATTGCCCTGGATCTCGTACATCAGCCGGTCCCGGATCTGGCGGGAGGTGACCTTCTTGCCCTCACGCCCGCCCAAAGGCCCATCATTGACCCGGAAGGTCATCGAGAGGGTTGGCGGATCGACCGGGATCGCCTGGATCGGCGTCATCAGTTCCGGCGCGCCGAGCGTATCGGGAATGGTCGCATCCGTCAGCCCGGCGATCGCGATGATATCCCCGGCCTGGGCCTCTTCCACCGGCACCCGCTCCAGCCCTTGGAAGGACATGAGCTTCGTGAGCCGTCCGGTCTCGACCACCGTGCCATCGGCCCGCAGCACCTTGAGCGGCATGTTGAGCTTGGCGCGGCCCTGCTCGACGCGGCCGGTGAGCACCCGGCCCAGGAAGTTATCGTAGTCGAGGATCGAGGCGAGCATGGCGAAGGGCGCGTCGAGATCGACCTTCGGCGGCGGCACATGGCTCACCACGAGGTCGAACAAGGGCGCGAGATCGCGCCGCGCACCCTCGATCTCGGTATCCGCCCAGCCCTGGCGGCCGGAGGCGAAGAGGGTCGGGAAATCGAGCTGCTCCTCGGTCGCGTCGAGTGCCGCGAAGAGATCGAAGACCTCGTTATGCACCTCGTCGGGCCGGGCATCGCCACGGTCGATCTTGTTGACGACGACGATCGGCCGGATGCCGCGGGCGAGCGCCTTGCCGAGCACGAACTTGGTCTGCGGCAGCACGCCTTCGGCGGCATCCACCAGCAGGATCGCGCCATCGACCATGCTGAGGATACGCTCCACCTCGCCGCCGAAATCGGCATGGCCCGGGGTATCGACGATGTTCAGCCGGATGTTCTTCCAGACCACGCTCGTTGTCTTCGCGAGGATGGTGATGCCGCGCTCGCGCTCAAGGTCGTTGCGGTCGAGCGCGCGCTCCGCCACCTGCTGGTTTTCCCGGAAAGCGCCGGATTGCTTGAGCAGCGCATCCACCAGCGTCGTCTTGCCATGATCGACGTGCGCGATGATGGCGATATTGCGAATGTCCATGTCGTCTTCCGGTTCACCACGAGGCCGGGGGGCCTGAGGGCAGGCCCAGCCGAGGGTATGCGTGAAACTAAACGCCCTGCCGGTGGCGGGTAGCCGCCAGGGGCAGGGCGCTCATATTGCGGCGCACACATAGCCGAATGTTTGCCCGGAGGCGAGAATAAAGCGCGGCCGCCGGCCCGCGCCGGGCGGGCGGGCGGCATGCGGCGGGCGGGATGCGGGCCGGGCGGCGGGGTCGGCCCGCAATCCCTCACCGCAGATGCAGATCCTCACCCGCGTCTTCGGCGTTGAGCGCCAGATGTACCAGGCGGTGGATGGCCTCGGCCCGGTCTTCGATATGATGGGCGGCGGACCAGGCGTCGATCGCCCGCGCGTCATCCGCTGAGACGACCAGCGCCACCGACCCCTCATGCCCGCCGTGCTGATCGCCAGACCTCTCAACCATGGGACATCGTCTCCTTGAAGCACAATTGTGCCTCGAAGATAGTCGAGCCACGCCGCGTCCGATGCCTAAAAAAACGATGGCTGGGCTGTGGATGACCGGACAACGGAAAGCGCCGCGCCGAGGCGGCCTTCTCCAGAAAGTTCACGCCTGTGTGATGGGAAATTGTCAGACCGGGGCCATGCTGCCGTCACAATTCGCGCTCATACTGCAAGTGCCGCTGTCAGACGCGGCGGAAGCGGGCGATGAAGAAGCCGTCCATCCCGCCTTCCTCCGGCCAGAGGCCCGGATGGGTGCGCAGAAACCCCTCCGCCGTGCGGGCCTCGCCAAGCCCCGGCGCTTCCTCCACCCCGATGGGATCGATCCTGAGCTGCAGTTGGGAAAGTGCGCGGGCAGCGCGTTCGGGCCCTTCCTCAGGCTGCAGCGAGCAGACGGCATAGACGAGCCGGCCCTCGGGCTTGAGCATCGCCGCAGCGGCGGCGAGCAGCCGGTCCTGCGTCTCGGTCAAGGCAGCGATATCGCCGCGCTGCTTGAGATAGGGCACGTCCGGGTGGCGGCGGATGGTGCCGGTGGCGCTGCATGGCGCATCGAGCAGCACGGCGTCCAAAAGCGCGGGCGGCGCCCAGGCCGCCGCATCGGCTTGCACGATCTCAGGCGCGAAGCCGAGGCGGGCGAGGTTATCCGAAAGGCGACGGAGGCGATCGGCCCGCAGCTCGACGGCGGTGACCGCGGCGCCAGTATCGGCGAGCTGCGCCGTTTTGCCGCCGGGCGCGGCGCAGAGATCGGCCGCCCGCTCCCCCGGCCTCAGGTGGAGAAGCCGGGCGGGCAGGGCGGCTGCCGCATCCTGCACCCAGAAGCCGCCCTCGGCGAAGCCAGGCAATTCCGCGACCCGCGTGCCCGCCGGCATCCGCCAGGAGCCCGTCGGCAGCGCCCGCGCCCCCTCGGGCGGCGTGTGGCCTGCCTTGAGCGTGAGATCGAGCGGAGCTTCCCCATCATGCGCGGCGGCGATACGCCGCGCCTCCCGCCCCCAGGAGGCCCAGAGCCAGGCTGGGGTATCGAGGCGCGGGCCGTCCAGCTCAGCAAGGGCGGCCGCGCCCTGTTCCGAAACGCGGCGCAGCACGGCGTTCACCAGCCCGGCGAATTTCTCGAAACCGCGGGCGCGGGCCAGCCCCACGGCGGTTGCCACCGCCGCGTGCGGCGGCGTTTCCAGAAACAGCAGCCCGGCGGTGCCGAGGCGCAGGATGTGCATCACCTGGGCCGGCGGCTCGCGCTTGAGGAAGGGTTCGAGCACGGCGTCGATCGTGCCGCGGCGACGGAGGGCGGCCGCGGCCAGCCGGTGGGCGGCGGCACGGTCGCGCGGTTCGATGGCGGGCAGCGAATCGAGCGCCTCGTCCAGCGGGCGCCGCCGGTCCAGAACCGCGGCGAGAAGGGCGAGGGCGGCCGAGCGCGTCGGGTCCGCGGGAAGCAGGGGGGATCTATCGTTCTTGGTCACCGCCGCCCTATAGCGCGTTCCGCGCATTGCGACCTGCGCGAAGCACGCTATGAAGACCGGCCATCATCAGAAGGCTCGCCATGAATCCGGTCCACGCCATCGCCATCGCCATCCTGCAAGGGGCGACCGAGCTTTTCCCCGTCAGCAGCCTCGGCCATGCGGTGATCGTGCCATCGCTGCTCGGCTGGACGCTGAACATGCATAGCGCGACGTTCCTGCCCTTCCTCGTCATGCTGCATCTCGGCACGGCGGCCGCGCTGTTCGGCTTCTTCTGGCGGGATTGGATTTCCATCCTGCGCGGCCTTGCCGGGCTCGGCACCCCGCACGACGTATC
Source organism: Acidisoma sp. C75 (assembly GCF_054665095.1). NCBI lineage: Bacteria > Pseudomonadati > Pseudomonadota > Alphaproteobacteria > Acetobacterales > Acidocellaceae > Acidisoma > Acidisoma sp. C75. The sequence goes on along the minus strand of NZ_BAAFHD010000007.1, from coordinate 169,111 downwards.
GGAAGCGCGGCGTGTCTTCTGGCTGATCGTGGTGGCGACGATCCCGGTCGTCATCGTGGGCGGCTTGCTCGAGCATCTGCTGCGGCGGGTTTTCTCTGCCCCCCTCATCGCCGCCGGCTTCCTCATCCTCAACGGGCTGTTCCTGCTCTGGGGCGAGGCGCTGAAACGCGACCAGCGCAGCGTCAAGCCGCTCTCGACGCTCACCCCGCGGGACGCGCTCCTCATCGGCTGCTGGCAGTGCCTCGCCCTCATTCCGGGCTTCTCGCGTTCGGGTGTCACCATCATCGGCGGCCTGTTCCGCGGGCTCGACCATGAGGAATCGGCTCATTTCTCGTTCCTCATCGCGCTGCCGGTGATCGTCGCGGCCGGCGTGCTCGAGGTGCCGAAGCTGGTGCATGACAAGGCGGCCCATGGCGCGATGGGCCTCGCCGCGCTTTGCGCCATCGTCGCGGGTGTCACTGCGCTGGCCAGCACCGCCTTCCTCATGCGCTGGTTCAAGGGGCATGAACGCTGGGCGACCACGCCCTTCGCCGTCTATTGCTTGCTCGCCGGCCTCTTCTCGGCGGGCTTCCTCGCTTTCGCAGGCTAGGAGCCGCGCCATGCTCAAGACCTTCCTGCTCGCCGCCACCCTCCTGCTGCCGCTGGCCGCGGGCTCCGCCGCGCGGGCCGAAAGCCCGCCCGCCCGGCCGCCCGTGGTGCATCGCGTGAACCTCGCGGCGGTTCCCATCGGCCGGATGGATCTGCCCTGGTGGCGCGCGCGGTTCGAGCGCAGCCTCGCCCGGGTGGCGCGCGGCCATGTCGGCCTCGTCTGGCTCGGCGATTCGATCACCCAGAACTGGGAGATGACGGGGCCGCAGCCCTGGGCGGATTATCGCCCGGTCTGGCAGCGTTTTTATGGTGACCGTGAGGCCGTCAACATGGGCTTCCGCGGCGACACGACGGCGAGCGTGATCTGGCGGCTCGATCACGGGGAAGTGGCCGGCATCCACCCCAAGGCGCTCATCCTGCTCATCGGCGCTAATAATTTCGGCCGCACGCATTGGGACGCCGAGAAGACGCTGGATGGGATCGAGGCCATCATCCACATCCTCCACACCAAGCTGCCGCAGACGCAGATCCTGCTGCTCGGCGTTCTGCCCAGTGCCCGCTCCGCCTGGATTACCGGGAACACGCAGATCCTCAACGCGATGCTGCAGCGCGAATTCGCCCATGACGCGGGCGTCACTTTCCTCAATGTCGGCTATCTCTTCTACAAGGACGGCCGGCTCAACCGGGCACTCTATCTCGATCCGCACCAGGCGCTGGCGGCGAGCCACAAGCCGGGGCTGACCGTGCAGACGGTGCCGAGCGTGGCGCTGCACCCGGATGCGCAGGGCATGGCGATGATCGCGGCCGCGATCGAGCCGACGCTGCATCGCCTCATGGGGGATCGGGATCATCTGGCCGCGCCCCGGCGCCCACCAGCCGGCTGAGCGGCAGCGCGGTGATCGCCCGGCGCGCCTGGCGTAAGCGCGCGCCGAGCCACCAGCACCAATCGTCGAACAACAAGGTGGAGGCGGCGGCGATGCGGGCCCGCGGCGCCCGGAAGGGCGGCTTCGCCGCGGCCAGGCGCACCGCCGGCGGCGCCACCCCCCGCGCCGCGCATTCGGCCAGCATCGCGGCGTAATCCCGCTCGAACCGCGCCTTGGCCCAAGCGACGAGCGCATCATCGTAGGCGAGATGGCGATCGAGCTCCGCCGCCATCTCGGCATCCATGCCAAGCCGCTCCTGCGGGCGGGAGACGTTGAGGCGGTGATAGGCGATCTCCCGCCAGCCGAGGCGATAGGCGAGGAGTTGCAGCGATTCCTCGAACCGTTCCGTGAGGCCGACCATGCCCATCGCCGCCATGGTTTCCTGCGCGCGGCGGAAATGCTCGGGCTGCAAGGGGCCTAGGAAATGATCGGCGGCGAAGCGCGTCTGCGGGTTATCCGCATCCGCGCCATCGAGCGCGCGATACTGCGCGAGGAAGAGCCGCAGCGCCGCGGCACCGCCCCCAGGCTTCCCGCGAGGCTCGGCAAAGATCGCGCCACCCGCTGCGAGATCCGCGCGGTGGCGGAAGAAATGCGCGAAGCGGGAGAGCAGCACGGCCCGGGGCTCGCGGCAGAAGGTCACGAAGAGCGTCGCGCTGTTGATCGCGCCCGCCGCCCGATACCAGCCATAGGGGGCATGACCTGAGACCAAGGCGAAGCCGCGCCGCTGCAGCAGGGCAAGATCCGGCCGCTGACGGCGCATGAGGTAGGAGCGGTGATGGCCGAAGCGGGCGCTCAAGGCCCGGAACAGGCTGGTGCCGGCCGTTTTCGGGCAATGGCAGAAAACCACCACCGGCTGGAGGCGTGGGCCCGCGCCGAAGCGGCGCTGCCGCGCCCGCTCGGGCAGCAGGCGCCGCGGCACCGCGAGGCGGGCGAGCACGAGGCTCATCGCGCAGAAGCCGATCTGGTCCGAATAGCCCCAAACCGGGACGCGGTTGGGGATGATGTCGATATGGCTCACCCAGTAGAGCGGGCCGATCAGGATCGCGAGTTTGGACGCGAGGCAATCGCGCGAGATCAGCACGAGGCGGGCGAAGATTGCCGCCTCATCCCAGGCTTGCGCCGCGCTGTCGGCGGCGAATTGTTTCCAGAAGAACAGCCAGCAAGCGACCATGGCAGGGACCGTTCACGATCTTGACCGGTCTAAGCTTGGCCCCTTGCTGCCAATCGTCAATCAAAACTCTGCTACGAAGCTTTGCCTCGGGCCGGATGCGCGGTCATAGCCAGCCGCGGCGCTTGAACCAGAGCAGCGGCAGGATGGCCGAAAGCGCGATCATCGTCAGGCCGTAGGGATAGCCGAAGGACCAATCAAGCTCGGGCATGCCTTTGAAATTCATGCCGTAGATGCTGGCGATCAGCGTGGGCGGCACGCCGACGACTGAAACCACCGTCATGACCTTGATGATATTGGCCTGGGTGTTGTTGATCAGGCCGAGCGTCGCATCCAGCAGAAACTGGATCTTCTGGTTGAGGTGGTTCTCGTAATCGGAGAGGGAGACGATGTCCTGGCGGAGGGACTTCATCCGGTCCCGCATCGCGCGGTCGATCCAGCCGCTCGCCGCCTGCGCCAGGAAGGGCAGGATACGCCCGACGCCGAGCAGGCTGTCCCGCACGTTCGAGCTGAGATCGGCAGCCCGGCCGAGCGCCTGGAGCACGCCCTTGAGATCGGTGCCGTGCTTCGGATGGCCCGGAGCCTTGCGGCGGGCCTCCATCGTCGTCTCCTGGAAGATGTGCTTGGAAATGCCGTCCAGCTCGTCGCGGATGCCTTCGAGGATATCGGCCAGCCGATCGCTGATCGCCTCCAGCAGAAGGATGAGGATATCGACCGGAGATGCCGTCGCCATCGGGGCGCGGTGCTGCGCGAGCAGGAAATTCTCGAAGGCGCGGCTGCGATGGAAGCGGATGGTGATGAGCGTCTCGCGGTCGAGCGCGAAGCCCATCGGGCGGACGATCGCGGGCTCGCCCTCCATCTTGGCGACCAGCGGCATGCTGAGATAGATCGCCCGCCCGTCATAGGCGAGGCGGCTTGAGGTTTCGATCGCGGAGAGATCGGCCTCGCTCGCGATCGTAAGGCCGCTCGCGGCGGCGGCGCGGGCCTTCTCCTCCTCCGTCGGGTCGAGGAGGTCGATCCACTGCGCCTCATCCAACCCGGCGTCCGGTGGGCAATCGCAGAGCGGCAGGCCCTCGCGGGCAGCATAGGCGGCGAGCATCGGGGCTTATCCTTAACGCCTGGAGGCAGGCGGGAAGGATAGCGCGGCTTCGCCCGCCCACAACCGATAGCGCGATGACAAAGCCGCCAAAAAGTGCCGCTGCGCCGAGGCTGGCGCCCGCCTCAGCCGTAAGGGGGCTTGGTGTAGCCGGCCGGCGAGAGGGTGAAGATCTCGCAGCCATCCTCGGTCAGCCCGATCATATGCTCGAACTGGGCGGACAGGCTGCGATCGCGCGTGACCGCGGTCCAGCCGTCATCGAGGATCTTCACCGCCGGGCGGCCGGCATTGACCATGGGTTCGATCGTGAAGACCATGCCGGGCTTGAGCTTCAGCCCGGCGCCTGGCGTGCCGTAATGCAGCACGTTCGGCGCCTCGTGGAAGCGGCGGCCGACGCCATGGCCGCAGAAATCCCGCACCACGCTGAAGCGCTGCTGCTCCACATAGCTCTGGATGGCGTGGCCGATATCGCCGAGCGTATTGCCCGGGCGGGCGGCGGCGATGCCGCGCATCATGCTCTCATACGTCACCTCGATCAGCCGCCGCGCCTTGGTATTGGCCTCCCCGGCGACATACATCCGGCTGCTGTCGCCGAACCAGCCGTCCAGCACCACGGTGACGTCGATATTGACGATATCGCCCTCCTCCAGCTTTCGCGGGCTCGGAATCCCATGGCAGACGACATGGTTGATCGAGGTGCAGATGGATTTCGGATAGCCGCGATAGTTCAGCGGCGCGGGCACCGCATCATGGGCGCGGATGAAATCGTGGCAGAGCGTGTCGAGCGTCTCGGTCGTCACGCCGGGGGCGACATGCGGGGCGATCATGTCGAGCGTTTCGGCGGCGAGCTTGCCGGCGGCGCGGAGCGCGGGAAAATCGCTCTGATCGTAAAGGGTGACCCGGCGGGCGTCGGTCTCGCCATCCATCTGCGTTTCTCCATCAGGCTCCGAAGCAGGGGGCCTCAACCGGCCGAGAATGCGCGGGGCAGGGCGGCTGGTGCAAGCCTTCTGGAGGCAGGGCAGGGGCGAAGCCTCGGCTCCGCTTGCTTGCGGAGGGTTAAGTTGCCGCGGGCGCGAGGCTCTGGCAGAGAGCGCGCATGCATCGCCGATCCATCCTGCGCACGATTCCCCTCGCATCCAGCCTGCTGCTTCTCGGGCGGGCCGGCACGGCCGAGGCCGCGGGCAGCTTCAATGCCTTCCTGGTGGAGGTGGACCGCATGGCTGCCGCCCGCGGCGTGAGCTACGCGACCCGCGCCGCGGCGCTGCGCGGCTTGCAGCCCGATCCGAAGGTCATCCAGTTCGAGAACTACCAGCCCGAATTCACCCAGACCTGGGTGCAATATTCCGCCAAGCGGCTGACCGCCGCGCGCATCACGGATGGGCGGCAGCACGCCGCGGCGGCCGATCAGGTGCTTGCCGATGTGCGCGCCCGCTTCGGCGTCGATCCCGGGGTGATCATGGGCATCTGGGGGCTCGAAACCAATTACGGCAGCTATACCGGCGGCTATTCGGTGGTGCAGTCTTTGGCGACCCTCGCCTGGAGCGGCCACCGCCTCGCCTATTTCCGGGATGAGCTGATCGCCGCCCTCGAGATCATCGACAGCGGCGCGGTGACGGCGGCGGGCATGACCGGCAGCTGGGCCGGAGCGATGGGCCAGCCGCAATTCATGCCAAGCGTGTATCGGCGCCTCGCGGTCAGCTTCGATGGCCGCGGCCGGCCGAATATCTGGACCAGCATCCCCGATAGCCTCGCTTCCATCGGCAATTATCTGCGCAATTCCGGCTGGCGGCTGGGCCAGCCCTGGGGCGAGCCGGTGGTGATCGGCCCTGCCCTCGGCGGGGATGGAGATACGACGCTGCCGCTCGGCCGCTGGCTCGCGATGGGGGTGGAGCGCCTGCCGCGTCACCCTTGGGTCGCCGAGGATACGCCCGCCCGGCTCGTTTTGCCGGATGGCGCGGGCGGCGCCTCCTTCCTCGTCTATCCCAATTTCAAGGCGATCCGGCGCTACAACCCATCCGATTTCTACGCGCTTTCGGTCGGGCTGCTCGGCAACGCCATCATCGCATGATGCGCCCCCTGCCGCCCCGCCGCGCGCCCGCCAAGCCGAATGCCGCGGGGCCTGCCTCTGCCCGGCCGCGCGCCGCCGCGGCTGGGCTCGCGGCGCTCAGCCTCGCCCTCCTGCCGCTCGCCGGCTGCATGGGGCCGCCGCCGATAACCCCGCATCCGCGCTACACCATCGGCCAGGGCTACGAGGCAGATGGCGTCTGGCATTACCCGCGCGAGGATTTCGGCTATGACCGCACCGGCCTCGCCAGCATCTATGGCGCGGACGCCCCGCGCGAGACGGCCGATGGCGAAGCCTACAGCCCGCGTGCCATGGCCGCCGCGAGCCCGGTTCTGCAGCTCCCCTGCATCGTGCGGGTGACGGATCTCGAGACCGGGCGGCAGCTCATCCTGCGGGTGAACGATCGCGGCCCGGCCGACCCCGGCCGCATCCTGGCGGTAACGCCGCGTGCTGCAGCCCTTCTCGGGATGGCTGAAGGGGGTGTGGCGGAAGTGCGGGTGACGGTGCTGAAGGGGCCGAGCGAGGCGCTGGCCGACCAGCTGGGCGGCGGCATCAAGATCGCGGCTGCCCCCGTCGGCGGCTTCCAGGCGGCAAGCCTCGCGCCGCCGCCGGGGGTTGCGGCCGCCGGCGGCCCGGCGATCGGCCAGGCGGACCGGGCGAACCAGCCGGCGGCGCCCGAGGTGGTGCCCCCGCTCCGTCTGCCCGAACAGCTGAGCCAGGTGCCGCCCAGTCCCGGCGCGCTCTTCATCCAGTCTGGCAGTTTCGGTAATACGTCCGACGCTTTCCGGGCGGCGGCCCGCCTCGCCGGCTTGCCCGATCCGCGCATCCTGCCCATCGCCGGGGAAGGCCGCACGCTCTACGGGGTGCGCACTGGCCCCTATCCCAGCGTGGCGAGCGCGGATGCGGCGCTTCGCGCCAGCCTCGCCGCGGGCGCCGTGGACGCCAGCATCATCGTGCAGTAATCCCGCCCGCAAAGCCGCCTCGGCCCGTGCCACGACATCAATCGGACAAGCCTCTATGAAGACACGCCGCTTCCTGCTCCTGACCGGCTCCGCCTTCACCGGTTTCGCCGCCATGCCGGCCTGGGCACGCACGACCAAGGCAAAGGCCAAGGCGGCGGCGGTTGCGGCTTCGGATCAGGGCGCGCCCGGCGTCAACAGCGTCTCGACCCCGGGATCCGCGGATACCCCGATCGGCCCGCTCGACGTGCTGGCGAGCCATGCCATCATCATCGACTTCAATACCGGCGCGGTCTTGCTGACGCGCGATGCCGATACGCCGAGCCCGCCATCCTCCCTCACCAAGCTCATGACGATCTTCATCACCTTCAAGCTGCTCAAGGAAGGCAAGCTGCATCTCAGCCAGACCTTCACGATCAGCAAGAAGGCGTGGAAGATGGGCGGCAGCCGCATGTTCCTGCAGGTCGGCACCGAGGTGACGATCGAGGATCTCATCCGCGGCATCTTCGTCGATTCCGGCAATGACGCGGCCGTGGCGCTGGCCGAGGGCATCGCCGGGTCGGAGGATGCCTTCGTCGCCATGATGAACGCCGAAGCCAAGAAGCTCGGCATGGACCACTCGCATTTCATGGATGCTTCCGGCTGGCCGGCGGATGGGCATGTCATGTCGGTGCGGGATATCGCGACCCTCTCGGCCGCGATCATCCGGAATTTCCCCGAATACTACCACTTCGCGGGCGAGCAGACTTTCACCTACGACAAGATCAGCCAGACCAACCGCAACCCGATCGTCACCTCCGGCATCGGCGACGGGCTGAAGACCGGCCATACCAACGAGGGCGGCTATTCGCTCGCCGCCTCCGCCGAGCGGAACGGCCGCCGCGTCATCCTGGTTCTGAACGGGCTGCCGACCTGGGATTCCCGCATCACCGAATCGAAGCGGCTGATGGATTGGGCGTTCAACAACTTCCAGGATGTCTCCCTCTACACCGCCGGGCAGGCGGTGACAGAGGCGCCCGTATGGCTCGGCCAGGCACCCTCGGTCGGCCTGACCGTCACGGCGCCGCTCCTCGTGACGCTGCCGATGGGATGGAAGCAGACGCTGAAGGTCGCGGTGGATTACGCGGCCCCGGTGCCGGCGCCGGTGGTGGCAGGCCAGACCATCGGGCAGCTGAGCCTGACCGGGCAGCAGATCCCGCCGGGGCAGAAGCTGACGGCGCCGCTCGTCGCCATGGCGGCGGTGCCACGCCTCGGCCTGCCGGGCCGGGCGATCGCGCGGCTCAAACACTTCCTCACGGGGCATTAAGGCTTGGATGCCGGGCGCTTCATCGTCTTCGAAGGCGGGGATGGCGCGGGCAAGGGCTCGGTGCTGGCCGCGGTAGCGGCCGCCTTGCGGGCCGAGGGCCGCGCGGTGCTGACGACGCGCGAGCCCGGCGGCACCCCGGAAGGCCTCGGCCTCCGCGCGCTCCTGCTGTCGGAGGCCGGGCGGGTGTGGGAGCCGGGGGCGGAACTGCTGTTGATGACGGCGGCGCGCGTGCAGCATGTCGAGCGGGTGATCAAACCCGCGGTCGCCGCCGGGCAGATCGTGCTTTGCGATCGGTTCGTCGGCTCCACGCTCGCCTATCAGGGCGGCGGGCGGGGCTTGCCGGAGGTGCTGATCCGCGCGCTGCACCGCGACTTTGTGGGCGATTACTGGCCGGATCTGACGGTGCTGCTGGATGTGGCGCCGGCGATCGCCCTCGGCCGCAGCCGCGCGCGCCTGGCCGAGAGCGCGGCCGATGAGGGGCGGTTCGAAGCCCTGGATCTCGGCTTTCACGAACGCGTGCGGGCGGCCTTCCTGGCCCAGGCGGCGGCCGCCCCCGCGCGCACGCTGGTCGTGGATGCGGCGCCCGCCTTAGCCGAGGTCGAGGCGGGCGTTCTCGCGCAGCTCCGCGGCTGGCTCTCCCCCGCGCCCGGCACCCGGGCGCCGGGCCTCAACGGAAGGATAGAGTGACATGCTCAAGAAGCTCCCGCTTGCTTCCCTCGCCGGCCTGCTGATGGCGGGCCTTGCCGCCACGGCCGCGGCACCTGCCACGGCCATGGCGGCGAGCGCGCCACCCGGCTTCACGGCGCTGTCCGACGGCGTGCTGGTGCATGACGACAAGATCGGCACCGGCCCCGCCGCCCAGCCGGGGCAGACCGTGGTGGTGCAATATACCGGCTGGCTCTATGCCAATGGTCAGAAGGGCACGAAGTTCGACAGCTCCTATGATCACGGGCAGCCCTTCAGCTTCGTCCTCGGCAACGGGCAGGTCATTCCCGGCTGGGATGCCGGTGTCGTCGGCATGCGGGTGGGTGGGGAGCGCACGCTGATCATTCCGCCCGATCAGGCCTATGGTGACCAGGGGGCCGGCGGCGTCATTCCGCCGGGAGCGACGCTGATGTTCGATGTCAAGCTGATAGGCGCGAACTGAGCGCACCGGCACCCCGCGAGAATTGGGATCTGCTCGGCCAGGAGGAGGCCGAGCGGATGTGGCGTGCCGCCTGGGCGCGCGGGCGCCTGCACCATGCCTGGTTGCTGACCGGCACCGAGGGGATCGGCAAGGCAACCTTCGCCTATCGCCTGGCGCGCTCCCTGCTCGCCGGGCGCGGGCCGGCCGATCCGCTCGCCCTGGACCCGGCCGATCCGGTCTTTCGCCGGGTGGCGGCCGGCACCCATGCCGGGCTGATGACGATCGAGCGCGGCCTGGACGAGAAATCCGGCCGCCAGCGGCGTGAGATCGTGGTGGATGAGGTGCGCGCGGCGACGCAGTTCCTCCGCCGCACGGCGGGCGAGGGCGGGTGGCGCATCGTCATCCTCGATGGCGCCGAGCATATGAACGCCAATGCCGCCAATGCGCTGCTCAAGCTGCTGGAGGAGCCGCCGCCGGCGGCCCTTCTCCTCCTCGTCTGCCACGCGCCCGGCCTGCTGCCGGCGACCATCCGCAGCCGCTGCCGCCGCCTGCGGCTCGCCCCCCTCGACGCCGAGACCATCGGCACGCTGCTCGGCCGCGCCCTGCCGGAGATGCCGCCGGCCGAGCGGGCGACGCTCGCGCTCCTCGCCGAAGGCTCCATCGGCCGCGCGCTGCGGCTCGCCGCGGGCGATGGCCCGGCGATGGCGGCGGAGGCGGCCCGCGCGCTCGCCACCGCGCCGCGCGGCCTCGCGGCCCAGGCGGTGGCGGACAAGGTGGCGCGGGAGGAGACGCTGTTCTCGCTCTTCATGGATCTGCTGCGCCAGGAGATCGCCGATCTCGTCCGTCGAGGCGCGCGTGGCACGCCGCGCAGCCATCAGGCGGAACTTCTCGCGCGCCGTTCCATTGATGCCTGGGGCGAGATATGGCAGGCCCTCACGCGATTGCAGGATGAGACGGAGCGCCTGGCGCTGGATCGCCGGCAGGCGGTTCTGGCGGCCTTGGGCCTGATGGCGGGACAATGAGCAAACGCTTCTACGTGACCACCCCGATCTATTACGTGAACGGTGCGCCCCATATCGGGCACGCCTATACCTCGATCGCGGCCGATGTCATGGCGCGCTGGAAGCGGCTGGCGGGCTATGAGGTCTTCTTCCTCACCGGCACCGACGAGCACGGCCAGAAGGTCGAGAAGGCGGCGCAGGATGCCGGGCTCGACCCGCAATCCTTCACCGACCGGGTGGCGGCCGACTTCCAGAACCTCGCTGCGGCGCTCGGCCTCTCCAACGATGATTTCATCCGCACCACCGAAGAGCGGCACAAGCGCGCCTGCGCCGCGCTCTGGAACAAGCTCGTCGAGAGCGGGGACATCTACCTCGGCCATTACGAGGGCTGGTACGCGGTGCGGGACGAGGCCTTCTATAACGAGGACGAGCTCATCACCAATGCGCATGGGCTGCGCATCGCGCCGACCGGCGCACCGGTGGAATGGGTGCGCGAGCCCTCGTATTTCTTCCGCCTCTCCGCCTGGCAGGAGCGTCTGCTCGCCCATTACGAGGCGAACCCGGATTTCATCGGCCCCGGCGCGCGCCGGAACGAGGTGGTGAGCTTCGTGCGCGGCGGCCTCACCGATCTTTCCGTCAGCCGCACGAGCTTCACCTGGGGCGTGCCGGTGCCGAACGATCCGGCGCATGTGATGTATGTCTGGCTCGATGCGCTGACGAACTATCTCACCGCCACCGGCTACCCCGATGCCGCGGCCCCGCGCGCCGCTTTCTGGCCGGCCGATCTGCACCTGGTGGGCAAGGACATCATCCGCTTCCACGCCGTCTATTGGCCGGCCTTCCTGATGGCCGCCGGCCTGCCACTGCCCGGGCGCGTCGCCGCCAATGGCTGGTGGACGGCGGAGGGCGAGAAGATGAGCAAGTCGCTCGGCAATGTGATCGACCCGATCCAGCTCATCGGCGAATTCGGCCGCGATGCCGTGCGCTTCTTCCTGCTGCGCGAGATGCCTTTCGGCAATGACGGCGATTTCAGCCGCCGCGCGCTGATCTCGCGCCTCAATGTCGAACTCGCCAATGATCTCGGCAATCTCTGCCAGCGCAGCCTGTCGATGATCGCGCGGAACTGCGAGGGGAGGCTGCCGCCGCGGCCCGCGCCGCTGACGGAGGCTGATCAGGCCCTTCTCTCCCAGGCGGAGGCGCTGCCGGATCTGGTGGGCGCCGCGATCGAGAGCCAGAGCTTCCATCTCGGCCTCGAAGAGTGCTGGCGGGCGATCCGCGCCGCCAATGCCTATATCGACCATCAGGCGCCCTGGGCGCTGAAGAAGACCGATGTGGTGCGTATGGGCGGCGTGCTCCGCGTGCTCGCCGATGTCATCCGCCATGTGGCGACGGTGCTGCAGCCCTTCATGCCGGACAGCATGGCCCGCATGCTCGACCAGCTGGCCGTGCCGGCCGAGGCCCGCAGCCTCGCGGGGCTGGCGACGCCGCTGGCCGATGGCAGCCTGCTGCCGCCGCCCGCCGGGGTCTTTCCCCGCTTCGTCGAGGAGGGGGCCTGAGCCCATGCTGATCGACAGCCACTGCCACCTCGACTACTTCAAGGGCGAGGAGCTGGATGCCGTCATCGCCCGTGCCCGCGCCGCCGGGGTGGGCGAGATGGTCTCGATCGGCACCAGCCTCGCGCAGTCCCGCCAGATCCTCGATCTGGTCGCCGATCGGCCGGGCCTCTGGTGCTCGGTCGGCATTCACCCGCAGCATGCGCATGAGGAGCCGGTACCCGAGCCCGAGGTGCTGGCGGCGATGACGCGCCACCCGAAAGTCATCGGCATCGGGGAAAGCGGGCTCGACTATTTCTACGATACCGCCCCGCCCGAGGTGCAGAAGGCCGGCTTTCGCGCCCATATCCGCGCCGCCCGCCTCGCCGGGGTGCCGCTCGCGATCCACGCGCGGGATGCCGATGCCGATATCGCCGCGATCTTGCGCGAGGAGCGCGAAGCGGGCGGTGCCTTCGACTTCCTGCTCCATTGCTTCTCCTCCGGCCGCGCCCTGGCGGAAGCCGCCCTGGCCCTGGGCGGCTATGTCAGCTTCTCCGGCATCCTCACCTTCCCGAAATCCGAGGAGCTGCGCGCGATCGCGCGTGACGTGCCGGCCGAGCGGTTGCTGGTCGAGACCGACAGCCCGTACCTCGCGCCGATGCCGCATCGCGGCAAGCGGAACGAGCCGGGCTATGTCGCCCATACCGCCGCCCGCCTCGCCGAGCTGCGGGGCATGACGCCGGAGGCGCTCGCCGATCTCACCACCGCGAATTTCCGCCGGCTCTATGCGAAGGCGGTGGCGGCGTGAAGGCCATCGTCCTCGGCTGCGGCGGCTCGGCCGGGGTGCCGATCCTCGGCGGGCCGGACGGGCGCGGCGACTGGGGCGCCTGCGACCCGGCGGAGAAGCGCAACCGCCGCACCCGCTCCTCGATCGTGCTGCAGGGGGATGATGGGCGGCGCATCCTTGTCGATACCTCTCCCGATATGCGCAGCCAGCTGCTCGACCATGGCATCCCCTCGATCGACGCGGTGCTCTTCACCCATTCCCATGCCGACCACATCCTCGGCCTCGATGACATCCGCATCCTCAACCGCATCATCGGGCGGCCGATGCCGGTGCGGGCCGATGCGCATACCCTCTCGGAACTCCAGCGGCGGTTCGACTACGCCTTCCTGCCCTGGCGGCCGCCGAGCTTCATCCGCCCCGTGCTCGAAGCCGAGGCGATCCGCCCGGGCGAGCAGATCAGCCTCGCCGGCATGGCGATCACGGTTTTCGAGCAGGATCATGGCTTCGGCACGACGCTCGGGCTTCGCCTCGGCCGCTTCGCCTATTGCACCGATGTCGTCGATCTGAACGCCGAGGCCTGGGCCGCGCTCGACGGGGTGGAGACCTGGATGGTCGATTGCTTCCAGCGCGACCCGCACCGAACCCATGCCTGGCTCGCCCTCGTCATCGAATGGACGGCGAAGCTCGGCGCCAAGCGGACGATCCTGACCCATATGGGGCAGGACATGGATTGGGGCTGGATGATGCGCAACCTGCCGCGCGGCTTCGAGCCGGCCTATGATGGCATGGAGATCACCATTCTCGAATAAAGCAGCCGGCGCGCAACTTTTCCGCTAGCTTGTGCGTAGAGAGAAGCAGCGAAACCGGGAGGGGTTCATGCTGATCAAGACGCCGCGCGGATGGGAAAGCCCGGGCCGGGAAGTAACGCCCGAAGCGGCCTTCTGGGGCCGGCGGGCGATCATGCGGGGGGCGGCCGGTATCGGCGCCGCCATGGGTTTCGGCGGCATTGCGGGAAGCCGGGCGCTCGCGGATGAAACCCCCGCCCCGGGCATTCCCGCCTCCGCCTATCGCTTCAAGCCGGGCCGGCCGCTCACGCCCGAGCGCGTCGCCGAGACCTACAACAACTTCTACGAATTCTCGACCGACAAGGATCTTTGGCGGCTGGCGCAGAAGTTTCCGCAGCGCCCCTGGTCCATCCAGTTCGACGGGCTGATCGAGAAGCCCTTCACGATCGGGATCGACGATCTCCTCAAGCAGGTCGCGATCGAGGAGCGCATCTATCGCCACCGCTGCGTGGAGGCCTGGGCGATGACGGTGCCGTGGAGCGGCTTTCCGCTCGCCAAGCTTGTAGCCCTCGCCAAGCCGACGGCGGATGCCAAGTTCATCAAGTTCACGAGCGACGAAGACCCCAAGGTGATGCCCGGCCTCGATGGCTTCATGCCCTGGCCCTATGTCGAGGCGCTGACCCTGGCGGAGGCCAATAACGACCTCGCCTTCATCGGCACCGGCCTCTACGGCAAGCCGATGCCGCCGCAGAATGGCGGGCCGATCCGCCTCGTCGTGCCGTGGAAATACGGCTTCAAATCCGGCAAGTCGATCGTCAAGGTCAGCTTCACGGCCAAGCAGCCGAAAACCTTCTGGGGCGAGCTTGGCCCCGACGAATACGGCTTCTGGGCGAATGTGAACCCGGCCTTTCCGCATCCGCGCTGGAGCCAGGCGCAGGAGCGGCTGATCGGCACCGATCAGGTGGTGCCGACGCAAATCTATAACGGCTATGGGGAGTGGGTCGCTTCGCTCTATGCGGGGATGCCCCAGACGCGTAAACTCTTTATGTGATCCTCGTTCGCATCCTGTCTGTCATCGCGGCCATGTTTCTGGTGGCCGCCTTCGCGGTCGCCAGCATCTGGCCGCCCGATGCCACGCTCGGCCTGCTGCTCGCCATGGCGGATAGCTCCATCGTCCCCCGCTTGCAGCAGACCGTCTTCGGCCTCTCCCCCTGGCTCTGGTCGGCCGTGATCTGGCCGGTGATGGAGCGGCCGGCCTGGCTGCTGCCGACCGCCATCGGCCTGGTAGCCTTCGGGGGTGCGATCAGCCTGTCCGGATCACGCAGCACGAGCCGCCCGCGCCGCTGGCGCGGCTGAGGCGAGAGCCGCGCCAAGCGGCCGAGCGGCCAAGCGGCCGACCTGAGAGAGCGTGAGGAGGAGATGCGTCATGGGCGACTATGTGGAGAGGGTGGTGGCGACGCCGGCGGCGGCCGACCTCATTTCGGTGCTGATCGAGGAGCATGGGCCGGTGCTGTTCCACCAGTCCGGCGGCTGTTGCGACGGATCTTCCCCGATGTGTTACCCGCAGGATGATTTCATGACCGGGGAGCATGACGTGCTGCTGGGCGAGATCGCCGGCGCGCCCTTCTTCATCAGCCGCTCGCAGTTCGAATATTGGCGGCACACGCAGATCATCATCGATGTGGTTCCCGGCAAGGGCGGCATGTTCTCGCTGGAAAACGGCCGGGGCGTGCGCTTCCTCAGCCGCTCCCGGGTCTTCACCGATGCCGAGGTCGGGCAGTTGATGCCGGTCTGAAGGCGCTGATGTATCTTCCCGCGAGCTTCCGAGAGGATCGGCCCGAGGTGCTCGCCGCGGCGATCGCCGCGCATCCCCTGGCGCAGTTCGTGACCTGGGGCAGCGAGGGGCTCGAAGCGACGCCGCTGCCGCTGCTCTTCGATGCGGCGCAAGGGCAGCGCGGCGTGCTGCTCGGCCATCTCGCGCGCGCCAACGGGCAATGGAAGAGGGCGGATACCGGGGTGGAGGCGCTGGCCATCTTCTCCGGCCCGCAGCACTATATCTCCCCGGGCTGGTATGAGACGAAGCGGGAAACCGGCCGCGTGCTGCCAACCTGGAACTACATCACCATCCAGGTGCGCGGCCAGATCTCCTTCCATCACGAGGCCGGGTTTCTGCATGAGGTGGTGAGCCGGCTGACCGCATCGCAGGAAACGGGCCGGCCGCAGCCTTGGGCGGTCGAGGATGCGCCGGAGGATTTCATCGCCGGCCAACTGCGCGCCATTGTCGGCCTGCGCATGGCGATCACCGGCATCACCGGCAAGTGGAAGATGAGCCAGAACCGCAGCGAGGCTGACCGTGCCGGCGTCGTCCAGGGCCTGCGCGCCGAGGTGGGGGCGGAGGCGGAAGCGACGGCCGCGGCGGTGGCATCCGCCCTGCAAGGCGGGTAGGGGCCGCGCCTTCCGAGGACGGGCGCCCGGCTGCGCGCGCGGCCCAGCGATGGATGCCCGCCGCCGGCCTTTCGCTGATCAGATCGGCCCGCCGAGCGCCGCCATCACGCCCCGGAGTTCGGCGAGGCCCTTGAGGCGGCCGATATAGGAATAGCCGGGGTTGCTGCGCCGCTCGCCATCGAAGCCGAGCAGATGCCCATGGTCCGGCCGCAGCGGGATCGGCCGGTGATCGCCCTCGGCCACCCGCCGCCGCTCCTCGGCGAGAAGCGTGCGGAGGAGGGCGACCATATCGACATCGCCGCCGAGATGATCGGATTCGACGAAGGAACCGTCCGGATCCTTGCGGACATTGCGGAGATGGACGAAGGCGATGCGCTCGGCAAAGCGCGCCGCCATCGCCGGCACGTCGTTATCCGGCCGCGAGGCATAGGAGCCGGCGCAGAAGGTGAGCCCATTGGCCGGGTGATCGACCGCGGCGAGCACGCGCGCCGCATCCTCGGCGGTAGAGACGATGCGCGGCAGGCCGAAGAGGGAGAAGGGCGGGTCATCCGGATGGATGCCGAGCCTGACGCCGAATTCGGCGGCGACCGGAACCACCTCGCGCAGAAACTCGGTGAGGTTGCGGTGCATGTCCGCCGCCGTCACGCCCGCGAAGGAGGCGATGCGGCGGGCGATCCCATCCCGCGTGTAGCTATCCTCGCCACCCGGCAGGCCGGCGATGATCGTCCGCTCGAGCTGCGCGATCTCGGCCTCCGTCTTGCGGGCGAGCACATGGCGCGCGCGGCCGAGCAGGGGCTCGGGGTAATCCGCCTCGGCGCCGGGGCGCTTGAGGACGAAGACATCATAGGCGATGAATTCGAGCATATCGAAGCGCAGCGCCCGGCCGGTATGCGGCATGGGGAAGGCGAGGTCGGTGCGGGTCCAGTCCACCACCGGCATGAAGTTGTAGCAGACGGTCGGGATGCCGGCGCGGCCGAGTGCCGCGAGACTATCCTTCCAGGCGTCGATCGCCTGCCGGTACGGGCCTTGGCGCAGCTTGATGGCACTCGGCACCGGAATCGATTCGCAGACAGACCAGACGAGGCCCGCCGCTTCGATACTCTCCTTCCGCGCCGCCACATCGGCATCGGTCCAGGCGCGGCCGTCATAGATATGGTGGAGCGCGGTGACGATGCCGGTCGCCCCGGCCTGCCGCACATGGTCGAGCGGCACCGGATCATCCGGCCCGAACCACCGCCAGGTTTGCTCCATCGGATTTTCTCCCGAGACGTCTCCACCCGCGCCGGGCATCTTCCCTTTCGCGCGCCGGGTCAAGCATTGCCCCGGCGCGGGAGCTAGGCGAGAAGGGCATGCAAAGCGGGCGTTTGGGGGAAGGCATGGACGAGACGCGAAGGGTCGCGCTGATCACCGGCACGACGGGCATCGGGCGCGCGGCGGCGCTCACCCTGGCGCGGAGCGGCTTCGCCGTCATGGCTTTGGGGATCGACGCGGCGGGCAATGCCGGCCTCGCGGCGCTCGCCGCCGGCGAGGGGCTCTCGCTCACCGTTCGGCAGGCGGACGTGACGGAACCCGCGGCGGTCGGCGCGGCGGTGGCCGAGGCGGTCTCGGCCCATGGTGGGCTTGACGTGATCGTCAACGCCGCCGCCATCCACCCCTATGGCGATGCGCTGCAGACAAGCCCCGAGACCTTCATGCGCTGCATGGCGGTCAATGTCGGATCCATCCATCTCACCGCCCAATATGGCGTGCCGGAGATGCGCAAGCGCGGCGGGGGCGTGATCGTTAACCTCTCCAGCGTGCAGGGCTTCGCTTGCCAGGCCGGCGTGATGGCCTATGTCGCGTCGAAGGGCGCCATTCATGCGATGACGCGGGCGATGGCGCTGGATTTCGCCGCAGACAGCATTCGCGTCGTCTCGATCAGCCCGGGCTCCGTCCGCACGCCGATCCTGGCGCTGGCCGCCCAAACCTTCGACGGGCCGAATGCGGATGTGGAGGCGGCTTTCGCCCGCTTTGGCGCCGCCCACCCCTTGGGGCGCATTGGCGAGCCGGAGGAGGTGGCCGATCTGATCGCCTTCCTCGTCAGCCCGCGCGCCAGCTTCATCACCGGCGCGGATATCAAGATCGATGGCGGGTTGACTGCGGGGATCGGGGTTCGCTGATCACCGCTCGACGGGCCGGGGCGGAGGAGGCCCTGGGGACCAGCGGATAAGCGAAAGGGGCGCGCCTGCGGCACGCCCCTTCCTTCAGACCCAGCCTACAGGCTGCGTTAGCCGGCTTCGCCCGGCTTCAGCAGTTGGAAGCTGCCGGCCGGGGTCTGCACCGAGGCCGTCTGCGAGGCCGCGTAATCCTGCGGGGTGGCTGTCTGCACCGTCTGGCCCGGCTTGAGGTTGACGATCTGCGCGGCCGCCACCGGCTGGCCGGCTGGGGGGAGGGTCGCCGCCGCCGGGGCATAGGTCTGGCCGGGCTTCAGCTGGATCGCCTCGGGGGCGGCATAGGTCTGCGCAAAGACGGCGGTGCTGCCGAGCAGCAGGAGGCTCGCGGTGGTCGAGAGGAAGATACCGGTTTTCATGACTTCAAAACTCCTCAGTCAGAAATTTTATCGCGCTGCCCAACAAAAGAGCGTCTGCGCTTGACCCCGATATGGTGCAGCGCGGCATAAGCGAAAAGCCGGGCGAGGGCATATCATTCATAACCACGCAGGCGGGTCCGCCCCGCCGGCCGCGCCCGGGCTCACCCTGCCGGATCAGGGTGGATGGCCGGAAAAGCCGCCTCGACCGCCGCGGCGATCCGCGCCGCCTGGCGCCGTAAGGCCGCCTGATCCGCCGGATGGGCCGAATTTCGGCTCCCTTCTTTCAAGGCAGCCATGACGGCGGCGAGCAAGGTCTGGTCTTTACGCTCCACCCGGCGGGAGAGGTCTTGCACAACGCATGGCGGCGACATCGCATATTCCTTCGCTTCTCCGCGAAGGCATGAACAAAGCAAGAACAAACGGGAGATGCAAGCCTCTCGCGCGCCTCCCGACGCCGCGCCGCGGGAAGCGCGCGGCGCAGCCCCTGGCCCCGCATGGGCAGCATCGGAGATTTGTGAAGCAGGGATGTGCGCGAGGAACGCAATGATTGACGACAGGCGGGATTCCGGAATGCTATAGGACTCGTATCGTCCAGAGCGTTTTGGGATCAGGCCGCTGCCATGCCATTCGATGGAACGAATTTCCTCCCCGAGCCGTCCCCACAGGCGCCGGAAATGCCGAGCGACAAGGTGATCAGCCGCTTCGTGCTGTTCCTCGCCATTTCCCTGTTCATCACCCCGTTCTCGATGTTCGGGCTGGTCGATCTCGTCAACTTCATCACCGGGCGATAGCGCAGCTTCAGCGCCGGGCGACGGGGAGGGCAGGGCCGCGGCGCTCAGCCGCGGCCCTGCCCCGGCTTTCGCCGCCGCCGCCGCGCCCCCTCAGGCCTTGCGCAGCAGTTGGCTGAACCGCCCGCGTAGCCGCACCCATTGCTGATCGGCCGTGACGCCGATGAGGATGACGCCGCCCATCACCGCGAAGTTGAGCGAGGAGGGGATGCCGAGCAGGTTCACGAGGTTCTGCAACTCCTGCAGCAGAACCACGCCAAGAATGACGCCGACGATCGAGCCCTCGCCGCCGCGGAGCGAGAAGCCGCCCAGCACGGCGGCGGCGATCGCGTAAAGCTCGTAGAAATTGCCCTGGCTCGCCGGCGTGACCGAGCCGGTATACATCGCGAAATACATCGCCGCGATCGCCGTCAGCACCTGGCAGATGACATAGGCCCAGATGATGACGCGGTGGGTGCGGATGCCGGAATAGAGCGCCGCCTCCTCGTTCTTGCCGACAGCGAAAAGATGCCGGCCGAAGACGGAACGATGCAGCACCACCCACATGACGATGCCGATGATGAGCATGGCGATGAAGGAATGCGGAATGCCCCAGCTGCGGCTGGTGGTGAGCCAGTTGAGCGCCGGGAAATTCTGCCCGAAGCCGAAGCCCGCCGTCGCATCCTGGGTATAGAAGCGCGCGATCCCGCGATAGATCAGCAAGCCGCAGAGCGTAACGATGAAGGGCTGCAGCCGCAGCTTGGTGATGAGCCAGCCATGGGCGAGGCCGATGACGGTGCCGAGCGCCAGCATGATGAGGAAGGCGAGCGGCCAGGGCACGCCCTCGACCGCGACGAAATCGATGAACAGCGTGCCGATGAGGGCGATGACGGAACCGACCGAAAGCTCGATGCCGCCGGTGATGATGACGAGCGCTTGGCCGATCGCCGAGATGCCGAAGAGGCCGACGAGATTGGCGGTATTGCTGATGTTGATCGGCAGGAGGAAGCGGGGATTCAGAATCGTGACGATGATGCCGACGACGATGATGAGCGTGAGAAGCCCGAGGTCTTTTTTATTCATGCCGCCTGGTTTCCGTTCCGTCCCTTGCCTACCGCGAGGAGGAGGACATTCTCCTCGCTGAATTCCGCGCGGTCGAGATAGCCTGCGATCCCGCCCTCATGCATCACCGCGATGCGGTCTGACGCGCCGATCACCTCTTCCATGTCGCTCGAAATCATCAGGATGGCGACCCCGGCATCGGCGAGGCCCCGCATCAGCCTGTAGATTTCGGCCTTGGCGCCGATATCGATGCCGCGCGTCGGCTCATCGAAGATCATCACCCGCGGCTTCATCGCCAGCCACTTTGCCAGCACCACCTTCTGCTGGTTGCCGCCGGAGAGCGAGCGCGCGGGCGTGCTGACCTTATCGACCTTGATGGCGAGCGCGCGCCGCTGCGCCTCCGCCGTCTCATCCTCCATCCGGCGGGAGACGAGCCAGCGCCGGGCATGCGCGCCGAGATTGGGCAGCGTGATATTCTCGGCGATCGGCAGATCGAGCAGCACGCCGCAGAGCTTGCGGTCCTCCGGCACCAGAAAGATGCCTTGGCGGACCGCATCGGCGGTATTGCGCAGCACCAGCCGCTCGCCGCCGAGGGTGATCTGCCCGCCGGCGCCTGCGCGATCGATGCCGAAGAGGACGCGGGCAAGCTCGGTTCGCCCGGCGCCGACGAGCCCGGCGAGGCCCAAGATCTCGCCCGCGCGCAGATCGAGATCGACCGCCTTGGCCGGATAGGCCGGGGTGCGGATACCGCGCGCGGCCAGCACCACGGGGCCGGGCGCGCCCGCGGCGCGGCCCTCGGCGAGCTTGAGATCCCGTCCGATCATGAGCTTGACCATGCGGTCATGGTCGATCTCGGCCCGCGCGAGCGTGCCGGCGAGCCGCCCGTCGCGCAGCGCGACGACACGGTCCGCCGCGCGTTCGATCTCGTGCAGACGATGGGTGATGAAGATGACGCTGATGCCGGCGCGCTTGAGTTCGCCGATCACGCCGAGCAGCTTGTCGGTCTCGGCCAGCGGCAGGCTCGATGTTGGCTCGTCAAGGATGACGAGGCGCGCCTCCATCGAGAGCGCCTTGGCGATCTCGACCATCTGGCACTGCGCGATCGAGAGGCTGGAGACCGGCGTATCGGGCTTGAAGCTGGCGCCGAGCCGCGCAAGCAGGGGGGCGACGGCTGCCTGTTGCGCCTGCCGGTCGAGCAGCGGCAGCGCGCCGCCGCGATGCTTCTCCCGCCCGATGAAGACATTGCCGGCGACATCGAGATTGTCGAAGAGATTGAGTTCCTGATGCACGAAGGCGATGCCGGCCTTCATGCTTTCGGCCACGCCGAAGGCGTGCTGCTCGGCGCCGTCGATGACGATGCGCCCGCTATCGGCCGAGACGACACCGCCGAGGATCTTCATCAGCGTCGATTTACCGGCGCCATTTTCCCCGATGATGCCGACGACTTCGCCCCGGCCGATGCTCATCGAGAAATCCATCAGCGCCTGCACGGCGCCGTAAGCCTTGCTTACATGTTCGAGCACCAGCCAAGGCGCATCCGCCGCCAGCCTGGCTTCTTCCTCAGCGATGGTCGTCATCCGTTGCGGTCCGCCAAGAGGAGATCAAAAAAGTCGCGGCCCGGGCGGGAGGTCATCCGGCCCGGGCCGCAGCTTACCGTGAGCGCGGCGGGTTACTGGCTCATCTTCTGCTGTTCGGCCGCATATTGCGCGACATTGCTCTTGTCGATGATGCGGGTCGGGATGATGTCGATGCCGTTGGCAGGGATCACCGACTTGTCGCCCTTGAGGTAGGAGGCGATCATATGCATGCCCTTATAGGCCCAGACATAAGGCTGCTGCACCACGGTGCCGGCGACAACGCCCTGCTGGATGCCGCCCAAGGTGACCGGATCGCCATCGAAGCCGACGACGGTGATCTTGCCGAGCTGTCCGCTTTCCTTGAGCGCCGCATAAATCTCCGGCGTGTTGTAGGAGTAGAAGCCGACAAGGCAGTTGATCGACGGATTGGCCACCAGCGCATCGGACACGTTGGACTTGGCGCGCGCCATGTCCATCTGGTCGCCGCGCACGTCGATCAGCGAGATGCCGGTGCCCTTCAGCCCTTCCTTGAAGCCCTGGATGCGCTCGCGCGCATTATCGGCGCCGAGGAGGCCGACGAAGCCCATGCACTTGCCGCCATGCGGCAGCGCTTCCTTGGCGATCTTCGCGGCCTGCTCGCCGGCGAGGATGTTCGACGAGCCGATATAGGCGATGCGCTTGGTCTGCGGCGCGTCGCTATCCGTCGTGAAAAGCGCAGTTTCGCCAGCGATCTTGTCGAGCTCTTTGGTGTCGTTCTTGGGATCGACGGCCGACATGATGATGCCCTTGACGCCGGCGCTGACGAGATTGTCGAGCAGCTGGTTCTGGGAGGCGACGGTCGCCTGGTCAGGGTATTGCAGTTCGAGCTTGAAGCCCGGCAGATCCTTCTGCGCGGCCTTCACGCCGGCGGCGGCGGCCTTCCAGAAATCGGACGCGCCGTTGGTGACGAAAACGATCGTCGGCTTCGACTGCGCTTCCGCCGAGACGAAGGCGGATGTCGCGAGCAGCAGGCCGGTCGCGATGACCGCGGCGAATTTCGGACGAGACAACATGGCTTTCCCCCTGCGTCGCCTTCGGCGACTTGTTGGTTTTTTCCGGACGACTTTTGCTCAGCGCCACGAATTTTGTGGCTCGCCGACGCGATCGTTGGATAAATCCTATTAATTGTCACGCCTGCGCATTGTCAACGTGAATAGCGCGGCGAGGATTGCGCTATTGTGCTGGCATAATTCCAAAAACGATCGTGAACTCAACGGCCTAGAGAGCAAGTCGGACCTTGGTGCGATGGTAATTTTCCCGGCCCGTAAGTTTTGTTGGGCAGCCGCCCGACGCGACCGCTCCCGGGCTCGGCGATGTACGGCCGCGTGCCATGGTCGGCGCGTGACTGGTGAGGAGTCAACAGAATTGCCTGCGGGGCGCGGAGGCCGCGCGTCGCCCGGAAGGGCAGCGCGGCAAGGGCCGCCAAGCCTTGCCGCGCCAGACCCTCAGTTCACCGGCACTTCCCGCCAGCCGCCCTGATACATGCAGTCCCGGAACACCGAGTCCCGCCCATCGCTGTTCGCGTCGGTGGTCGATTCCTGGATTGCGTAGTAACGGCCGCCGCGCTTCACGCAGCCGTTGAAACTGTTCTTCTCGCACTTCTTGCGGTCGCTATAGCTCGCGCCACGCGAATAGGTCGTATAGAGGTTAGGGGGCAGCACCATGTGCGAGACCGCCTGGCAGTGGGTTTCGGCCGCGTCCCGGTCCGCCTCGGAGGCGCCGGGTTTCTCCCAGGTGGTGCATCCGGCAAGAAGGCCGCAGGCGATAAGCGCGAGGCTTGCCAGGCGCGCATACCGGCGCAAGCCTCCGGTCGGATCAATCATCTCGTCGTCTCCTTTGTTTGAGGATGATAACCATCCCTAACAAAGCGCCTACCGGGTGGATAGGGCATCCGCAGGCGAAGGCGGCACCTTACGGCGTGGCGTTTTCACGCGCGATACGGCGGGCCGCCCGATCGAGCGGTCCGGCGAAGATCACCCCGGCCGGATGGATCGGCAGGCCTGCCGCGGCGAGGGCTTCGGCCGACCAGGTGTTGCAGGTATGGGTGAGGCGGTAGCTGCGCGCGGCGTCGTAGAACAGGCTGCCGGGGAAATTGCCTTGCGCGATAAAGCGGGGCTCGCCTGCCGGGGTTTTGGCGAAAGCCCGCCAGAGAAAGGTCGAAAGCCGCGCCGCGCCGGCCGCGCTGATCGGCAGGGTGATGGTATGGGCCCTGCCATAGCCAAGCGCCGGCGGGGCGTTGAGCGCGCTGACCTCCAGCGCCGCCGGGCCGGGGAAGGGCCCGATGATCCATTCGCCGATGGAATGGGCCGGGGCGATCATGAAGGTGCGTTTGCCGTAGCCGATCACCAGCGTCTCCGCACCAGGGAAGCGCGCCGCGAAAGCGAGCAGCGGGCCGCTTATTTCCGAGACCGGCATCGCGATATCGGTGTGCCAGCCGTGGCTGAGGAGCGAGACGGTGTCGGGGAGGCGGGGACGGTCTTGCGCCCGGATTGCCTGAGCGGCGGCGCGGCTGGCGGCCCCCTGCGACGTCCGGGCCTCCGGGGTTGCCGCACAGCCGCCAAGGGCCAGCACGCCGGCGGCGAGCAGCGGCGCGACCAACAGCTTCCGGCCGAGCCGGAAGCGCAGGTGCCGCCACGCATAGGCCGGCATCGGCCGTTTACCGAGGGCTCGCCTGGCCCCTCGGGCCCGATCAGGGGCAGGCGGTGCCGGTATTTCCGCCGCAGGGCGTGCCTTGGGTCGTCTGCCCGTTCGGCATGATGATGTAGGTCTTGGCGGGCGGCGCGCTGCCCCCGCCGCTCGCCGAGCTGCAGGCCGCGAGCGACACGGCGAGACCGAAGGCCGAGGCGAGGAGGAGGGCGAGGCGCATGGCGAGAATGCTCCAGGCAAAGAGGATAGTGGGCGGGCGCTCACGATCCGCGGCGCCGCACGCGGGGCCTTCCTGCCTATCCAAAGGTCGGCCGCCGCGCAAGAGCCCGGAAATCCCTGCAATCGTTCAGGAATTTGGGCTGTCTTCGCCGGCCGCCCCGGCCCTGCGCTCTGCTGCCGCGCCGTATCAGCCTTGATCTGGGCGGGGGCATTCCTTGCGCCGAATCAATGAGTGTTCTGCCCCCGACGTGTGTAATATGCGTGACAGTTGGATTGGAGGGACTGGCGATGAGGAAAGCTCTGGCGTTTTGCGGGATGGCTCTGGCAGCGGCGATGACGACGCCTGCCTCGGCGCTGACGCTCGATGCGCCGGTCGGGCTTTCCCTCGCTCAGCCCGCTTATACCCAGAACGGTTTGAGCAATGCGACCGTGCTGATCGTCCGGCACGCCGAGAAGCCGGGCTTCGGCCCGGGGCTTTCCGATGCCGGCGATATGCGCGCGCTCGCCTATGCGCAGTATTTCAAGAGCCTCGCGATCGGCGGCGCGCCGGTGCATATCGATTCGCTGGTCGCCGCGAGCGATACCCCGTCGAGCGCCCGTCCGCGGCTGACGCTGGAGCCGCTGAGCCAGGAGATGGGCGTGCGGATCGCGCAGCCTTGCGCAGAGACCGATGTGCATCAGCTGGTTTCCTGGCTGCGTTCGCGCCCGCAGCCGGGCACCACCTTGATCGCCTGGCATCACACCAAGATCAGCAAGCTGCTCGCCGCTTTCGGCGCCGATCCGAAATCCGTTCTGCCGGGCGGCCGCTGGCCGAACGACGTCTTTGATCAGGTGGTGGTGCTGCGTTTCGATGCCGGCGGCAAGCTGATCCCGGGCCAGACCCGGCTTCTGCAGGAGCCGAACTCGGTCAACAATGTGGTGTGGAAGGCGATGTCTCACCCGACCATCCGGCCTTTCGAGCCCTTCCTCATGCAGTCGGCCGCGGTAACGCCGCCGAAGGCCGACGAGCAACTCGCCGCTCGGTAAAACCGCAGTCTCTGTCTCCGCTGCCATTCGGTTCACCCCGGATGGCTTGCCCGGCAGCCTCGTGGGTTTTCACAGTGGCGCGTGTCTTTGTTGAGCATCATCTCCGCCTGCCGCCTTGAAGATCGGTAAGTTGCCGGGCGCGGGCGGGGTGGGGCACCATCGTGGCGATGTGAACCGGCGCGCGGAGACTGCTCTTGTCCCTTCCTCTTGCTGAAGCCGGTGCTGGCGCCGCCGCGCGCAGAGCGGACAGCCAGCGCGCTTCCCGCCGGCCGTTTGGCTGGCTGCTGCGCCCCCTCTACGGCCTCTATGAGGCGAGGCTGATGCGACAGATCGCCGCCGCGCCCGCGCCGCGCCATATCGGCATCATTCTCGACGGCAATCGCCGCTTCGCCGCCCGCGCCGGATGGGAAAAGGCGCAGGAGGCTTATCGTATCGGCGCCCAGAAGCTGGACGAGGTGATCGCCTGGTGCCGCGCGCTCGGCATTCCCGCCGTCACCCTCTGGGTGTTTTCGACCGACAATCTTGCCCGCCCGCGCCATGAGGTGGAGGGGATCATGGCGGCGATCGAGGATAAGATGCGCGCCCTCGCGACCGATCCGGAACTGCATGCGCAGCGCGTCCGCGTGCGCGCCATCGGCCGGCTCGATCAACTACCGGAAACGACGCAGGCGATCATCCGCAGCGCGGAGGCGGCGACGGCCGGGTATGACGGCATGCTCCTGCATATCGCCATCGCTTATGGCGGGCGGGAGGAAATCGCCGACGCGGTGCGCGCCATGATGGCGCAGGATGCGGCGGCCGGCCTTTCCCTCGCGGAGGCTGCCGAGGCCGTGACGCCGGAGCGGATCGCCCGCCATCTCTATCTGGCCGATGCGCCGGAGCCTGACCTCATCATCCGCACCAGCGGCGAGGTGCGGCTATCAGGCTTCCTGCTTTGGCATAGTGCGCGCAGCGAGTTCTACTTCTCGGACGTTCTCTGGCCCGCTTTCCGCCATGTCGATTTCCTCCGCGCGGTACGGGCCTTCCAGCAGCGGGATCGGCGCTTCGGGCGCTGAGGATGGTCCTCAATAGGGCGGGGCTTTGCGGGCGCGTTGCGCGCGGGCCGCTTCCGTCCACCAGGCGAGATCGTCGGCGAAGCGGCTGAAGGCATGGCCGAGGGCTTCGCCCGCGCTGCCGATGGGCTTGGCCTCTGCATCCAGTGTGGCGGCAATCGGCCCGACCGTCAGGGTCGAGGAAATGACCACCATGCCCATCTCCGAAAGCGTGCCGTGCCAACTGGCGCTTGCGCGGGCGCCACCGAGCCGGCCCGCGGAATAGCTGGCGATCGCCGCCGGCCGCCAGAACCACTCCTCCAGGAAATGATCGGTGAGGTTCTTGAGGCCGGGCTGCATGCCCCAGTTGTATTCGCCGGTCACGAAGATGAAAGCATCCGCCGCGCGGATCTCGCCGGCGAGCCGCTCCAGCGCCTCGGGCGCGCTGCCCTTGGGGTATTCCTTGTACATGCGGTCAAGCATCGGCAGGCCGATCGCCTTGGCGTCGATCAGCTCAGCCGTATGGCCGCGCGCGCAGAGTTCCCGAACCAGGAAATCGGCGAGGCGGATGCCCATCCGGTCCGCGCGGTACGAGCCATAGAGGACGAGGATACGGTCAGCCATGGCCCGAACTCCTGCACTGTCTCCAGCCGCCTGCCTCCGGCATGGATATGAGGGCGGCGCAGCGCGGTCAATGCGAGAGGCAGCCGCGACCCTGCTTTCCGCCTAGCGGTTGACGGCGGCTATTAGCTGACCTAAGTCAGATATATGTCGCTCGATCCTGTCGCCCGCGTGCGCCGCTTCAACCGTGCCGTTACCTCCGCCGTCGGCGCGCTCGATCATTCCTTCCTGCGCCGCGGCCGCACGCTCGGCGCCGCCCGCGTGCTCAACGCGATTGGCCATGGCAAGCAGGAAGTTGCAGCGATCCGCGATTATCTCGGCCTCGATTCCGGGTTGATGAGCCGGCTGCTGCGTGGGCTGGAAGCGGAAAGGCTGGTCGAGGTGCGGCCCGGGCCGGGAGATGGGCGGCGGCGGACGGCGCATCTTACCCCCGCGGGCCTCGCCGAATTCCGTGCCTATGAGCGGATTTCGGATCGTCACGCGAAAGCCATGCTGGGCGAGGGGCAAAGCCGCGCCGGGCGGCTGCTGGAGGCGATGGACCTCATCGCGACGGCGCTCGGCGCGGAGCATGTCATGATCGAGGCGCATGATCCGCGCGATGCGCTCGCGCGGTATTGCCTGGGCGAATACTATGCCGAGCTCAGCCGCCGCCTCGCCGCTGGATTCGATGTCACACTGTCAAAAGATCCGGACGCCGCCTTGATGATGCCGCCCCGCGGCACCTTTCTTGTCGCGATGAGCGACGGGCTGCCGCTCGGCTGCATCGGGCTCAAGGGCACGAACGCCGATTACGCCGAGATCAAGCGGCTCTGGGTGGCGCCGGCCGGGCGCGGCCTCGGCCTCGGCCGGCGGCTGATGGAAGCGGCGGAAGAGGCGGCGCGGGGGCTCGGCATCGCCTGCCTGCACCTCGACAGCAACAGCGCGCTTGCAGAGGCGCTGGCGCTTTACGCGGCCTTGGGCTGGCGGGAAATCCCGCGTTTCAACGATGATCCCTATCCCGATCGCTTCTTCGAGAAGCAACTCGGCTGAGCCGGGGGCGCTCAGCCCGCGGCCAGCTGGTCGTAGGCTTCCAGCGCCTGGGCCGCATACATCACCGAAGGCCCAGCCCCCATATAGACCGCGGTCGCCAGCGTCTCGGCGATTTCCGCTTTGCTGGCCCCGCGTTTGGCCGCGCCCTCGGCATGATAGGCGATGCAGGGCGCGCAGCGCGTGCTGACGGCAAGGGCCAGCGCGATCAACTCTTTCGTCTTGCCGTCGAGCGCGGTGCCGCCATGCGCCGCACGCGCCATCTCTGCGAAGCTTTTCATGACATCGGGCGCCGCCTGGCGCAGATCGCCAACGCCCTTATTCATATTCTCGATCAGCATTTTCCAGTCGGCGATCATGGCGGTCCCTCATGCTGGGATGGAAGCCGCATCCTCTCCCCAAAGTCCGCGGAAGGCCTTGATCCTGGTCAAGCAAATGGCCCGGCTAGGGTTGTTCTGGAGGGCGAAAGGCTTAGGCTGCCGGCAAGCCGGCGCGGCCCCGCGGGGGCGCCGCGCAACAGGGCGTGACAGTGAGACGAGCGGGCAGGCGAGCGCATGGCGCGCCCGCTCCGGAACGGCGGGAGAGACGTGCGGATGACGGACGAGACCAATCCAACGCCTGAAATCCTGCCCGCGCATCAGGCGGTGGCCACCGCCAAGTCCCCACCCAAGGCGGAACCCCGCGAGCGGGATGCCGAGATCGCCCGCATGGGCCTCTTGCCGCTCTCAGCCGTCGCGCTCATCGTCGGTATCGTCACGGGCTTCGGCGCGGTCGTCTTCCGGGCGCTGATCGCCTTCGTGCATAACCTTCTGTTCCTAGGGCATTTTTCGATCGCGTATAACGCGAGCATGTTCACGCCGCCGAGCCCCTGGGGGGCGGCGGTCATCCTGGTCCCCGTGATCGGCGGGATCGGCGTCACCTGGATCGTCTCCAACTTCGCGCCGGAAGCGAAGGGCCACGGCGTGCCGGAGGTGATGGACGCGATCTATTACAAAGCCGGCAAAATCCGGCCGGTGGTCGCCGTGGTGAAATCGCTCGCCTCGGCGCTTGCCATTGGCAGCGGGGCGGCTGTCGGGCGGGAAGGGCCGATCATTCAGATCGGCTCGGCGCTCGGATCGAGCCTCGGCCAGTTCATCCGCATGCAGGCGGGGCAGCGCATCACGCTGGTGGCCGCCGGCGCCGGCGCCGGCATTGCGGCCACCTTCAACACGCCGATCGGCGGCGTGCTTTTCGCAACCGAACTGATGCTGCCGGAAATCAGCGTCAATACCTTCCTGCCGGTCGCGGTCGCGACCGGCACGGCGACCTTCATCGGCCGCCTCTTCTTCGGCTCAGAGCCCGCCTTCAGCGTGCCGGTCAATCTCGCGGCCCTGCCCAACAGCCCGAGCAGCGCGCTCATCCTCGTGCTCTATGCGCTGCTCGGCGGCGTCATCGGCGTGGCGGCGGCGGGCTTTGTCCGCGGCCTGCACTGGATCGAGGATGGGTTCGATCGCATCCCCGGCCGCTACCTGCGCCATATCCTCGGCATGCTGCTCGTCGGCCTCATGATGTACGGCCTCTTCCTCTATGCCGGGCACTACTTCATCGAAGGCGTGGGCTATGCGACGATCCAGGCGACACTCTACGGCCATATCGTGATGGCCGGCTTCCTGCTGCTGCTCTTCATCGCGAAGCTGCTGGCGACCTCGATCAGCCTCGGTTCGGGTTCCTCGGGCGGCGTGTTCTCGCCGTCCCTGTTCATGGGGGCCACGCTCGGGGCCGCCTTCGCTGCTATCATCGGCGCGATCCTGCCGGGCGTGCCGGTGAGCCTGCCGGCCTTCGCCATCGTCGGCATGGGGGCGATGGTCGGCGGCGGTACCGGGGCCGCGATGACGGCGGTGACGATGATCTTCGAGATGACGCGCGACTACAACATCGTGCTGCCGATGATCCTGGCCGTGGCCGTCGCGCTCGGTGTCCGCCGTCTGCTCTCGCGCGAGAATATCTACACGCTCAAGCTGGTGCGCCGCGGCCACCCCATCCCCAAGGCGCTGCACGCCAATATGTTCCTGGTGCGGAGCGCCGAGGACATCATGGCGCGCGATGTGCTGGTGCTGGATGAAGGCACCTCCTATGCGAGCTTCCGCCAGATGGCGGCGAGCCATGGCGGCTTGCAGCATGTCGTCGTCACGCGGGAGGGCGAGATCGTGGGCACCATCACGGTCGATGACGAGCTTCGGCACGCCCTCGCCGCGACGACGACGCATCTCGCCTTGTCCACCCTGGCGCAGCAGGGCTTCACGCTCGTGCATCAGCAGGATGTCGCCTTCGACGTCATCAAGACACTGATGCGGGAAGGCGCGCAGATGGCGGTGGTGCTGAGCCGCACCCGCCCGGGGGAGGCGAAGCGCGTGCTCGGTGTCATCACCAAAGCGCAGGTGGCCGATTCGGTTGCCGATAGCGTGCGGATGTATCCGGGCTGAGCGCGACGCCGGGTCTCAGCCCGCCGGTAGGCCCGGCAGGTTGAGGCCGAAGGTCTGCGCCAGCAGGATGGCGTTCAGCACCAGGATGCCGGCCGTGCAGAGCAGCGCCAGGGCATGGGTGAGGCGGCCGTTCGCGAAGGCGCCCATGATGCTGCGCTTGCGGGTGAAGACCACGAGGGCGATCATCGGGAAGGGCAGGGCGAAGGAAAGCACGACCTGGCTGATGACGAGCGCGATCGTCGGATTGGCGCCGAAGCCGATGATGACGAAGGCTGGCACCATGGTGATGACGCGCCGCAGCCAGACGGGGATACGAAAGCCGACGAAGCCCTGCATGATGAGCTGCCCGGCCATGGTGCCGACCGCCGAGCTCGAAATGCCCGAGGCCATCAGCGAAATCAGGAAGATGGCGGCAGCGGCGGGGCCGAGCAACGGCGTCAGCGTGTGATAGGCGGTCTCGATATCCGCGACGTCTGAATGGCCGGCGTGGAAGGCGGCGGCCGCCATCATCACCATCGCCATATTGACGAGGCCGGCGAGCGACAGCGCGATGATGACCTCGCGGTTCGAGAAGCGGACGAGCGCCCGCCGCTCCTTCTCGCTCCGCGCGGGCGCCCGGTGCTGGGTCAGGCCCGAATGCAGGTAGATCGCATGCGGCATCACCGTCGCCCCGATGATGCCGACGGAAATGGTCAGCGCCGTCGTATCCGGAATATGTGGCCAGACGGCGTGAAGGCCGGCGGCCGGCCAATCCACCGGCGCGATGAGCACTTCGAGAAGGTAGCAGAGGGCGATCGTGCCCATCAGGCCGCCGATGATCATTTCGATCGGCCGAAAGCCCCGCCCGGCGGCGGCGAGAACCGCATAGGTGACGATCGCGGTGGCGACCATGCCGGCCAGCAGCGGTATGTGCAGGAGGAGGGAAAGCCCGATGGCGCCGCCGAGGAATTCGGCGAGATCGGTCGCCATGGCGGCGATTTCGCTGATCACCCACATGCAGAGCACGGTGGGGCGGGGCAGCCGGTCGCGGCACACCTCTGCAAGGTTGCGGCCGGTGACGATGCCGAGCTTGGCCGAGAGGGCCTGGAAGAGCATGGCGGTGAGATTAGCGAGCAGCACCACCCAGAGCAGGGTATAGGCGTAGCGCGCCCCGGCCTGGATATTCGTCGCGAAATTGCCGGGATCCATATAGGCGATGGAGGCGATGACGGCGGGGCCGGCGAAGAGCAGCGCCGCCCGCCAGCGCGAGGGATGGCCGCCATCGAGCACCAGGCGGATATCCGCCGTCGTCCGCTCGCTCAACGAAAACTGCGCCGCCTCCTGCTTCATCCGTGATCCTTCAAAGCACATGGCACCGAATGTAGCCCATGGCACGCCCTCGTCAACTAGCGTCTCCATGACCCTTCTGGTACAAGCGGTGCATTGCTGGCGTTATGAGGATGGATGCCGTTGCGGGACATCACCGCGCATCACCCGGAGGAGACTGAGGCGACGGAGGAAACCGCCTTCGAGAAGCGCCACCGGCTGGCCCGGGCGCAGCGTTCCTCGGCGCTCACCGAGGACTACGTGGAGCTGATCGCCGATCTCATGGAACTGCACGGCGAGGTGCGGGTGACGGAGATCGCCCGCAGGCTCGGCGTTTCCCACCCGACCGCGGTGAAGAGCGTCGCCCGGCTGCGGCGCGATGGCCTCGTCACCGCGCGGCCCTATCGCGGCATCTTCCTGACGGAGGAAGGCAGCCTGCTCGCCGCCCGGGTGCGGGCCCGCCACCAGCTCGTGGTGCGGGTGCTGATCGAGATGGGCGTGGCGCGGGAGGATGCGGAGATCGACGCCGAGGGGATCGAGCATCACGTCTCCGATCGCACGCTGGAAGCTTTCGAGCGGTATCTTACTCGTCGTGAACGGCCCGTCTGAGCGCCGGCGCGCTTTGCCTTTGCCGCGGGGGGACGACCATGCGCCCCTCCGGTCATGAAGCCTTCGCCTTCCTCCCATGAACGGCCTGCCCTGGCTTGCGCCCCACGTGCCGCCTAACTTCGCTCCCAAGCGGGAGCAACCCGCGCGCCAGAGAAGCCAGGGAAACCAGAGAAAAGGGAGATAAGGGATGGATATGCGCAGCAGCGTTTCCGCCGCCCGGCAGATGATCGAGCGCTATGGCCTGCAGGCCGAGGCGATGGCGGCTGAGCGCGCCCGCTCTGCCCGCGAGCAGGAGGGCAGTGCCCCCAACCACTGGGACCAGGTGCAAATGGCGATCTGCGAATTGCGCCGGAGTGCCACAGCCCAGGGCACCCGCCGGCCATCCGCCGCCGAGCGGCCGCGCGGCTAGGCCGAGGCGGCCCTCGCCGGGGGGCTATTCCTCGGACACGAAGCGGCGCACCGCCTCGCCCCAAGGGCTCGGCACCCAGCCGAGCAGGCGCTGCGCCTTCCCGGCCGAGCCGCGCATGACCATGCTTTCGCCTGCCCGCATCGGGATCGCGCCGAAGTCGCAAAGCCGCGGATCGGCCCCGATGGAGGCAGCCATCTCCAGGATCACCTCGCGAAGGCGTGGCGATTGGCCGGCGCAGAGGTTGAAGATATCGCCGCCACCGCGGGCGAGATCGGCGGCGAGGGCCAGATAGCCGCGGACCACATCGGCGACATGCAGGAAATCCCGCGCCTGAAGGCAGGGGGAGAGCGCGATCCGCTCCCCCGCGCGCAGCGCCGCGCGAACCGAGGGCAGAAGCTTGTCGGGCGCGTCGAGGGGGCCGAAGGGCAGGAAGATGCGTGCGATCCGCACCGGCACGCCGAGCTGGGCGCCGAGTTGCAGGGCGCGCAGCGTCTCGCTGAGCTTCGAGAGGCCGTAGGGGGTGGCGGGCCAGCAAGCCTCCTCCTCGCCATGGGCTGCCTCCGAATCGGCATATTCCGCATTGCTACCGGTGATGATGGCGCCGCCACCCAGCCGCGCCATCGCCTCGAAAATGGCTGTCAACGGCTGGACGTTGAGCGCGAACCCCTCGGCGAGGTCGTATGCGGGGGAGCCATAGGCGTGGGTATAGCCCGCATGCTGCAGCCAGAGCGCGGGGGCTTCCTCTTGCGCGAAAGCGCTGATCGCCTCCCCCTGCCGGAGATCGAGCGGAGCGATGCGGACACCGGCGGCCGCGAGCCGCTGCAAGCGGAGCGCGCGGACACCGTCTGCCGCGCCGTGCCGGCTGACGGTTCCCACCACCGCATGCCCGGCGGCCGCGAAGCCGAGGCCGAGATGGCAGCCGACGAAGCTGCTCGCCCCCGTCAGCACGACCTTCATGCGCCGCTCCAGAGATAGGGGATCAGCGGCGTCTCGGGCGGCAGGCTCTCTCCCTCGGCCGGGTCGAAGGGCTCGCTCGCGCAATTGGCGATGAGCGACTCGCCGGCGGCCAGGCCTTCGAAGCCGTACCAGGTGCCGGGCGCGATCGTCAGCAGTTGGTAGGCGGCGCGGCCGAGTTCGAGCACCCGGACGCCTTCGCCCTGCCGATAGAGCACGGCGCGGATATGGCCGATCGGCACTGCGAGGTTGACCGTCTTGCGGCGATGCAGGTGCCAGGCCTTCCGCCTGCCTTCGAAGATGGTCGAGAAATAGACCTCTCCGAAAGCGCGAAAATGCGGATCGGTGGAGCGCAGCATGTGCAAGACGGCGCCGCGCTCATCGGGGAACTGCCGCAGCGGGGTGAGGGTGAAAAAGCTGCTCACGGCCGCCCGAGGTGTTTCCACGCCGCTTCATAGGCGGCGATTTGGCTGGCCGTGAAGCTCGGCACGTCCACCCCGGCCTGCCATTCGCGATACCAGCGGATGGTTTCGGTGATCGATTCCGCGTAACCCCAGACGGGCTCCCACTGCAGGTAATGATTGGCGCGATCGGTGTTGAGCTGCAGCCAGTGGTCCTCATGCGGGGCGTTCGGATCGCGCTGGATCGCGAGATCGCCTTGGCCCCAGAGGTCGATCACCTTGCGCACCACGGTTTCCACCGTCTGGTTCGCGCCATGGCCGGGGCCGAAGTTCCAGGCCTTGCAATAGGCATCGCCGCCCGGGGCCATGAGCCGCGCGCCGAGCAGAAGATAGGCGCCGAGCGGCTCCAGCACATGCTGCCAGGGCCGGGTCGCGTCCGGGCTGCGGATCACGATCGTCTCGCCCCGGCGCAGGAAGCGGATGCAATCGGGGATCAGCCGGTCGGTCGCCCAATCCCCGCCGCCGATGACATTACCGGCCCGCGCCGCGGCCGCACGCAGGCGGCCCTTGAGGAAGGAATTCCAATAGGCATCGAAGACCAGCTCGGCACAGCCCTTGGAGGCGCTGTACGGATCGCGCCCGCCGAGCGTGTCGGTCTCCCGATAGCCCCATTCCCAATCGACGTTGCGGTAGCATTTATCCGAGGTGATATAGACGAGGGTCTTGACGCTCTCCGTTTGCCGGACGGCTTCGAGCAAGTTGACGGCACCACCGACATTCGTATCGAAAGTCCCCTTCGGATCGGCATAGGCCGGGCGCACCAGCGCCTGCGCCGCGAGATGAAAGACGATATCGGGCTTGGCCGCGGCCATCACCCGGCCGATCGCGCCATCATCCCGAAGATCGCCTTCGACATGGTGCATCCGCCCGGCGAGGCCGAGCAGCGCGAAGTGGCTGTCCTCATAGGCGGGGGGAAGGGCGAAGCCCGTGACCTCGGCGCCGAGGGAGAGCAGCCAGGCCGAAAGCCACGAGCCCTTGAAGCCCGTGTGCCCGGTCACGAGGACGCGCTTGCCCTTGTAGAGATCGTCAAACATCGAAATGATCGCTCCCTTTCCGGGCGCTGCTGGTGGCGAGCGACCACTTCTTCCAGGGCGCTTCGTCCGTCACCCACATCTTGTTGAGGTCTTCCACGTCCTTCTTGGTGTCCATCGGCCGCCAGAAGCCGTTATGGACGAAGCCCATCAGCTCCCCCGCCGCTGCCGCCCGCTCCAGCGGCTCGCGTTCCAGAATGGTCTCGTCATCGTCGATCATATCCACGAAGCTCGGCTCCATGACGAAGAAGCCGGCGTTGACATAGCCGGCGCTTTGCAGAGGCTTCTCCTTGAAGGAGCGGATGAGCCCGCTCTCCTCGAACTCGACGACGCCGAAGCGGGCCGCGGGGCGCGCGAGCGTCATCGTGACCATCTTGCCGTGGCTCTTATGGAAGCGGATGAGTTCGTTGATATCGACGTCCGACACGCCGTCCCCATAGGTCGCCATGAAGGTTTCTTCGCCGAGCCACCGCCGCATGCGGCGGATGCGGCCGCCGGTCTGCGTCTTCAGCCCCGTGTCGATGAGGGCGAGCTTCCAGTTGACGGCCGGCCGCTCGACCGGCCGGGTCTTGCCGGTCGCCATGTCGATGATGAAGTCCGAATGGAGCGTCTCGTAATCAAGGAAGAAGGACTTGATGTATTCGGACTTGTAGCCCAGGGCGACGAGAAACTCGTTATGGCCGAAATGCGAATAGATGCTCATGATATGCCACAGCATCGGCAGGCCGCCGATCGGCACCATCGGCTTCGGAATGTCATCGGTATATTCTGAGAGGCGCGTGCCGAAGCCGCCGGCAAAGAGGATCGTTCTCATGGCGATGGTCTCTCTCTGGTTTGCAGTGTCTGGATGAGCAGGAGCGCCGCGGCGGCCATCAGCAGGCCAGCGGCGAGGATCGGCGCGGTCGGTCCGAGGAAGGAGATCAGCCCGCTCGCGATCGAGGTGACGCCGAAGGCGAGCGCGTTGATCGAGGCGGTGACGCCGAGGATCTCGCCCTGCCGCTCTCCCGCCTCGTCGGTGAAGAGCATGATGAGCGCGCCGTAGGCGACGGCGACGGAAGTGGCTACCGGCAGCGCGACGAGCCATTGCAGCCCTGCCGCCGGCAGGAAGGCGGCGAGCAGGATGCAGAGGGCGGTTGCCGCCATGCTGCCGCGCGCAATCACCGGCACGGCGAAGAAGCGACGCAGGAGCGGCATCGCCGCTGCGAAGCTGAAGCAGAAGCCGAGGCCGAGGGCGGCCATGTAGAAGTTCGCGGCACGGGCGGAAAAGCCCAGGGCGGCAAGCAGGAAGGGCGCGATAAAGAAGAAGAAGGCGCCCCAACCGAGTTGCTGGAGGAGAAAGACCAGGATGAGGCGGCGAAGCCGGGGCGCGTTCAGCACGCCCCGCAGATCGGTGAAGCTGCGGCCGATCCCGGCGCCCAGCACGCGCCATGGCATCCGGGCCACCCGCCGCTCGCCTCCCTCGACGATCCCGAGCCAGAGCAGCGTCGCCCCGGTCAGAACGACGACGCAGCCGAGCGGCACGATCTGCTCGGCCATCGCCCCGATGCCGGCGAGCGCACCGGAAAGTGCCGGGCCGCAGACGAAGCCGAGCGAGGAGGCGAGCAGCCCGGCATTGAGCCGCCCATGCTTCCCGGCGACCGGCCCGCGATCGCCCAGGGCCGCCAGCGCCACCGCCTGGGTTGCCGCTGTCAGCCCGCCGACCAGCCGCCCGGCGATGACCAGGGCTGCGGATGCGAGAAACAGCCCGGCCGCGATCGCGGCATAGGAGAGCATAAGCCCACCGCCGCAGATAAGCATGACGGGCAACCGTCCGGCGCGATCGGAGAGCGTGCCGAGGATGGGGGCGGCGAGGAAGGTCGCCAGCGGATAGATGCCGATCGCCACGCCATAGACGACCGCCTGCACCGCTTCACCCTGGCCGAGGGGATGGGCCGCGAGGATCGGGGCGATCATCGCGAACCCCATGGCATCCACGAAGATCAGCAGGCAGAGCGGCAGCAGGCGGGCGATCGCCGCTTCCCCCATGTCAGCCGCAACGTCAGGCAAGGTCCGGCGCCCCTTTCAGAGGTCTTTTTCGGTCCATTCGAAGCCGGCATCCTGCCAGCGGCTGAGACGCTCCGGCTCGTCGGAGGCCATGTCCGCGGGATAGACGCCTTCGCGATATTTCAGGGTCATTTCGACGAAGCCGCCATCGAGGCGCGCGATCTGCCCGCTTTTCTTCTGTTTGAAGTCGTCGCTCGCGCGATGGACGATACCGAGCGGCATGTGCGGCAGGAAGGGCTCCACCAGCAGGCCGTGTTCGGCATCGAATTTCGGCAGCGCCTGGTGGCAGACCCAGTTGCAGCGGGCCGGCAGAAATTCGAGGCCGTCGGCGCGATATGTCTCGAAATTCGCAAACAGCTCGTAATTGAGCGATGCCTGCTCGACATGGAAATTCCGACCATGCGCGAGCCCCTGGGCGATGCGCGCGGCCCATCGCTCCCAGAGTGGCGAGGCCGCCGGCATGGCGAAGACGCCGGTGTTGAGGATCGGATAGTCCCGATAGGTGGCGGCGACGTCCTCGCCGAACAATTCGCTGAAGACCTTGATGATGAAGGCGCGGTAGGACTGGCTGGTGCCGTAGTTGGAGATGAAGGAGCGGTCGATCTCCGGCGTGATGGCGATGAGGCCACGCGCGGCGCCCTGGGCGTAAAGCTCGACTGCGGACCAGTCCTGAACCCAGGCATCCGCATCCATATGCATGTAAATGTCATGCCCGGGGAAGTATTTGGGCAGATGCGGGCGGGCCAGGATGGCCTTGAAGGGCAGCGGAAGCCCGGCCGCCTCGCTCAGCCCGAATTCCCATTGCGGCACCACGACCTCGACCCCGAGGCCAGCAAGCCAGGCCTTCTGCTCGCCGGTCAGTCCGAGATCGAGACAGCCGAGCGCGACCGACCGACCCTGCGGCTTGTCACGCACCGAGAGGATCATTCCTTGCAAGAAGTGAAAGAATTCCGCCGAGGAGGCAGTCGCGATGATCACCCGATCTCTCCGTGTGATGACGAGGCGTGAAGCCGCAGGGGATAGCAGGCCATCGGCAACAGGCTCGCTGCCGCAATATTAAAGCTTGTTGAATAACAGCAAAATTTTCGCCAGCGTTTCGACTGTCTTTCTTGGCCAATCCCGCGGAGAAAGCAAGCCATCGGCGATGGCGAATCTCGCTTCTTGCTTGTGCGAGCATCTCTGCCTGGCCGAATGATGCCATCCGGCCAGGTGCGCCTCTATGCGCGAGGAGGATCGAGCAAGCCCGGCACCAGATCCCGGCAGAGGCCAGCGAGGCCGAGCAGCAGCGGGCCGAGCGGGGAGCTTCGCCGCCAGACGAGGCCGATCCGCCGGCTCGGGCAGGGTGCCTCGAAGGGGATGAGGCGCATCTGCGCGGGTTGCGCCATCAGCCCCTGCACCGCAAGCTTGGGCATGAGGGTGATGCCGTTGCCGGCCATCACCATCTGGCGCAACGTCTCCAGGCTGGTCGCGCGGAATTCTGCCGTCTCGCGTGAGCCGGAAAGCTGGCAGACGGCGAGCGCCTGGTCTCGCAGGCAGTGACCGTCTTCCAGCAGCAGGAGTTGCTGTTCCGCAAGATCGGCGAGTGCGAGGTGGCGGCGGCGGGCAAGCGGGTGGCCCGCCGGCACGGCGAGCAGGAAAGGCTCATCGAAGAGCTGTTCTTCCTGCATCTGCGGCTCGTTCACCGGCAGGGCGAGGATCGCGGCGTCGAGCTTGCCTTCGCGCAGGCGGGTCAGCAGGGCGTCCGTCTTGTCCTCCGTCAGGAAGAGGTCAAGCTTGGGGAAGCGCGCCCGCATCTGCGGGATGAGATGGGGCAGCAGATAGGGGCCGAGGGTCGGGAAGACGCCGAGCCGCACCGCACCCACCTCCGGCGCGCTGAGGCGGCGGGCCGATTCCCGGATGGCGGCGACTTCGGCGAGGATCGTCCGCGCCCGGCGCGCGGCATCTTGCCCCGCCGGGGTGAGCAGGAGCTTGCGCGGGGAGCGCTCTATCAACTCCACGCCGAGTTCCTCCTCCAGCTTGCGGATCTGGGTGGAGAGGGTTGGCTGGCTGACGAAGCAGGCCTCCGCCGCGCGGCGGAAGCTGCGATGCTCCGCCAGCGCGACGAGATATTGCAGATCGCGCAGGTTCATCGAAGAGGGCCATGCCGTACCGCGCGGCCCAGCGCGGCACGGCGTTTCGTCGTGGGCTGCAAGGCGGTCAGGCGGCTTTGGCCTCAGCCACCTGGCCATCCGCGACCGAACTGCGGATGAGATAGTCGAAGGCGGAGAGCGAGGCCTTCGCCCCTTCGCCGGCAGCGATAACGATCTGCTTGTAAGGCACCGTCGTCGCGTCGCCGGCGGCGAAGACGCCGGGCAGCGACGTCTGCCCGTGGTGATCGACGATGATTTCGCCCCTCGGCGAGAGGTCGAGCGTGCCGCGCAGCCATTCGGTGTTCGGCAGCAGGCCGATCTGGACGAAGATGCCTTCGAGATCGATGGCGCGGATCTCGCCCGAGACGCGATCTTCATAGGCGAGGCCACGCACCTTCTGGCCATCACCGAGCACTTCCGTCGTCCGGGCCGAGACCAGCACGGTGACGTTCGGCAGGCTGTGCAGCTTCGTCTGGAGCACCGCGTCCGCGCGGAGCTTGGTGTCGAATTCCAGCAGCGTCACATGGCTCGCGATGCCGGCAAGGTCGATCGCCGCTTCCACGCCGGAATTGCCGCCGCCGATCACCGCGACGCGCTTGCCCTTGAACAGCGGGCCGTCGCAATGCGGGCAGTAAGCGACCCCCTTGTTGCGATAGGCATCCTCGCCCGGCACGCCCATATTGCGCCAGCGCGCGCCCGTCGAGAGGATGACGCTGCGGGCGCGCAAGGCAGCGCCGCTTTCGAGATGCACGGCGAGGTGATCGCCCTCGCGGTTCAGCTCCACCGCCTTCTGCGCGTTGATGATGCGCACACCGTTGGAGCGCACATGCGCTTCGAGGGCGGCGGCGAATTTCGGGCCTTCGGTATGCGGGACGGAGATGAAATTCTCGATCCCCATGGTGTCGAGCACCTGGCCGCCGAAGCGTTCCGCCACCACGCCGGTGCGGATGCCCTTGCGCGCGGCATAGAGGGCTGCCGTCGCGCCCGCAGGCCCGCCGCCGACGACGAGCAGATCGAAGGGCGCTTCCTCGGCAAGTTTGGCCGCATCCCGCGCGGCTGCCCCCGTATCGAGCTTGGCGAGGATCTCTTCGACACCCATGCGGCCCTGGCCGAAGGGCGCACCGTTGAGGAAGATGGAGGGGACGGACATCACCTGCCGCGCCTCGACCTCGGCCTGGAACAGCGCGCCATCGATCGCCGTGTGGCGGATGCGCGGGTTGAGCACGGCCATGAGGTTCAGCGCCTGCACCACATCCGGGCAGTTCTGGCAGGAGAGGGAGAAGAAGGTTTCGAAGTGGAAATCCCCCTCCAGCGCGCGCACCTGGTCGATCACCGCCTGCTCTAGCTTGGGTGGATGGCCGCCGACTTGCAGAAGCGCGAGGACGAGCGAGGTGAACTCATGCCCCATCGGGATGCCGGCAAAGCGCAGGCTGATCGCCTGGCCCGGCGTGTTCAGGGCGAAAGAGGGCGCGCGAAGGCCCTCATCCCGCGCTTCGGTGACCGAGATGTGGGGGGAAAGCGCGGCCAGCGTGCCGAGCAGTTCCATCATCTCGCGGGATTTCGGACTGTCATCGATGGCTGCGGTGATCTCGATCGGGCGGACAACCCGCTCCAGATAGGTCTTGAGCTGCGATTTCAGATTGGCGTCCAGCACGCGACGATACTCCGGCGGTCGGGGTGGAGAAGGCGAGGGGCGTGCCGCCTGCCCCGATGTGAGGCGGGCGGCGGAAAGGCGCGTCAGATCTTGCCGACGAGATCGAGCGAGGGGGCGAGCGTCTTCTCACCCTCTTCCCACTTGGCGGGGCAAACTTCGCCCGGATGGGCAGCGACATACTGCGCGGCCTTGATGCGGCGGAGCAGTTCGCCGGCGTTGCGGCCGATGCCCTCGGCGGTGATTTCCATCGCCTGGATGACGCCCTCGGGATCGACGATGAAGGTCGCCCGGTCGGCCAGGCCCTGGCCTTCGCGCATCACGCCGAAATTGTTGGTGATGGTGCCGGAAGGGTCGCCCAGCATGGTGTACTGGATCTTGCCGATCGTTTCCGACGCGTCATGCCAGGCCTTGTGGACGAAATGCGTGTCGGTCGAGACCGAATAGACCTCGACATCCATGCGGCGCAGCTCTTCATAATGATCCGCGACATCGCCGAGCTCGGTCGGGCAGACGAAGGTGAAATCCGCCGGGTAGAAGAAGAAGACCGCCCAGCTGCCGAGGACGTCCTGCTCGGAGACCTCGATGAACTTGCCCTGCTTGTAGCCCTGGGCGCGGAACGGCTTGATCTTGCTGTTGATGAGCGACATGGAAACTCCTCTCGTCGGTCTGATGCGGAGCGGCCCTGAACCGGCGCCACCTCTGCTGCGGAGCAACATACTGCAACGCAGCATATAGTCCAAATAGATAAATCTGAGGAATTGGATAGGGATTGCCTATCAGCCTTGCGCCGGCCGGGATTTGCCGAGCGGCGGGGCGATCGGCGCGCGGCCGCATACCAGGCTGAGGCGCCGCGCAATCGGGGTTCTCGGGCGCACCCTGCCGGTGCAGGATGCGGGCATGGCGGAGCTGATGCGATATTGGGCCGCGCGGGCGGCAGGCTGGCCCTGGCTGCACAAGGCCGCGCGCACGGGGCTTGCGGTCCTGCCGGGCCTCGTCTGGTGGGCGGCAGGGCAGGATGTGCGCGGCACCATCCTCGCCTTCGCGGCTCTCTGCTTCTCGGTGCCCTACGCCGATCAGGGTCTGCGCCCATGGCAAATGCTCGCCATGGGGCTCGCGGGCGCGCTGCTGCTGCCAGGCGCGCAATTCGTGGCGGCGCGGCCGCTTCTCTGCGTGCCGGCGATCATGCTGCTGGCAATCGGCTATGTTCTGATCCGCCGCGTCACCCGCCTGCCGGTGCGGCTGAGCACCTACCTGCTCATCTTCCTGCTCTATGAGGGGACGGAGCTGGATGTGGCCGGCATCGCCCCCTCGCTCATGGAGCTGCTGGTGGTTATCGCTGGCGCCTGCTGGGCCGTTTTCGTCTGTTTCGGGCTCTGGCCCTGGCGCGGCAGAAAAGCGAAGACCGCGGCCGGGCCCGGGGCGCGCGCCAAGAAGGCAGTGCCTGCGAGCATGAGCGTGCCGCGCCAAGCCTTCTGCACCGCTCTCGCGGCAGGGGCGGCGGCCGCGATCGCCTTCGCCTGCGATCGCGGGCACGCCAATTGGGCGATCTGGTCGGCGATCACCGTGGTGCAATCCGGCGCGCAGGAAAGCCTCATCAAATGCGGGCGCCGCGTGGCGGGTGGCGCGGTCGGCTGTGCCATCGGCTTCGCGCTCCTCCTCGGCCTCGCGCATGAGCCTTGGCTGCTCGATAGCGTCACAGCCCTGCTCGTTCTCCTCATGGTGGCCTTCGAAACCTATCTCTTCGGGGTTGGTGTGCGGAGCGCGCTGGCCGTGCTCGCCGCCCTGCAGCTCGGCGGCGATGCGGTGGCAAGCGGCCTCGCCCGGATCGAAAGCATCGCGATCGGTGTTGTCATCGCGCTCCTCGCCGTGCTGCTCTTGGCGCCCAAGGGAAGCTGGGCCTGGCAGGAGGTTCGCGCCGCCTGGCGTCTTCCCTCTGCATAGCTGGCAGCGCGGATCTGTAGGCGACAGAACCACGGGGCGGTTGAATATCGACGAGGAGAACAAGATGCATGGTCTAAAGATGCGCCAACTCATGGCATTGTTCTTATGCCGTGCCGCTCATTGTCGCGATCATGCTAACCTGTCCGCCCATGTCGAGCCGTCTCCGTAAGCAGATCTTCGACGGGCCAGAGGCGAGCGGCTCCTCCGCCGTCGGTGCATGGGAATTCGATCTGCGGCGGCGCCGGCTGCGCTGGACCGACGGCGTCTACGATATTTTCGGCCTGCCCCGCGGCCAAGCCTTCACGCGGGAGGCGATCCTGGCCCACTATCACGACGTTTGCCGCGAGCGTATGGAGACGCTCCGTGCCCATGCCATTCGAGAGGGCACGGGGTTCAGCATGGAGGCGCGCATCTGGACAGAGAGCGGCGCCCCGCGCTGGATGCGGCTGACCGCAGGCGTGCTGATGCGCGAGGGCGTCGCGGTCAAGATT
This sequence comes from Acidisoma sp. C75, assembly GCF_054665095.1. Lineage (NCBI taxonomy): Bacteria > Pseudomonadati > Pseudomonadota > Alphaproteobacteria > Acetobacterales > Acidocellaceae > Acidisoma > Acidisoma sp. C75. The sequence goes on along the minus strand of NZ_BAAFHD010000007.1, from coordinate 125,258 downwards.
TTTGGCACCAAGCAAGACATCACGCGGGAACATGCAGCGCTCGCCGAGCTGCGCCAGCGGGCCGATGTCGATGCCTTGACCGGGCTGCCCAACCGGGCCGTCTTCGAAGCTGCCTGGCACGATGTCTCCCGCGGCCGGACGCAGCGGGTGGCGGCCTTCGGCATGCTCGATCTCGACAGATTCAAGCAGATCAACGATGTCTATGGGCATGAAGCGGGAGATGAATGCCTGCGCGTGACCGCCGGCCGGCTGCGCCATGCCTTCGGCAGCCCGGTGCTCATCGCTCGCTATGGTGGGGACGAGTTCGCCATTCTCTGGCACGGACGGCAGGAGCGCGCCGTGGTTGCGCAGCATTTCGTACAGGCGCATGCCGCGCTCTCGACCCCGATCTTTTGGGATGGGCGGCTGATCCCCGTCACCGTCTCGATCGGGGTCGCGCTTGAAGCCGCAAGCGCTCCGGCGAATCTCTTCCGCAGGGCGGATGCCGCGCTCTACCGGGTGAAACAGGCTGGCCGCAACGCCGTCCATATTGAATAATCTCCCGGCCCATCGCAGGGGAGGCAGGAGATGGCGGGGACGGCTGTGGCGATCGCTGGGCGGGCGATCCATGCGCCTGCGCCGGGCGCGGTGGAGGTGCTGGAGCGCGCGCTGATTTCAGCCGATCCTTCCGGCCAGATCCGCTCCATCCGCACCGGCGTCGATGCGGATGATGCGGAGCTTGCGCGCCTGCACGAAGAGGGAGTGCTGGTGACGCTCGCGCCCGATCAGATCCTCATCCCGGGCCTGGTCGATCTCCATGTCCACGCGCCGCAATTCCCGCAAATGGGGACCGCGCTCGACGTGCCGTTGGAAGACTGGCTCACGCGCTACACCTTCCCGCTCGAAGCGCGCTACGCAGAGCTCGACTTCGCCACCGCCGTCTATGAGGAGCTTGTGGCGACGCTCCTCGCGCATGGCACGACGACCGCGCTCTATTTCGCCACCCGTCATCTGGCGGCGACGAAACGCCTCGCCGAGATCTGCCTGGGCGCCGGGCAGCGCGCGCTGGTCGGCCGCGTCGCCATGGACCACCCGGACCTCTGCCCCGAGAACTACCGCGATGCCTCCGCCACAGAGGCGATCGACGAGACGCGCGCCCTGATCGATTTCATCCGGCACATGCCTGGGAACGAGGCAGGGCGGGTACTGCCCGTGATTACGCCGCGCTTCGTTCCGGCCTGCACCGATCCGCTGCTCGCGGGGCTTGGCGCGCTGGCGGCGGAGACCGGCTGCCATGTGCAGACGCATTGTTCCGAAAGCGATTGGGAGCATGGGCATGTGTTGGCCCGCTCAGGGATGACGGATGCGGCGGTGCTCGACCATCACCGCCTCCTCGGCCGGCGTTCGGTGCTCGCGCATGCCAATTTCCTGGAGGATGCGGACGTGCCGCGGCTGCTCGCCCGCGGGTCCGGCATCGCGCATTGCCCGCTCTCCAACGCCTTCTTCGCGGGCGCCGTCTTTCCCCTGCGGGAGCGTCTGGGGCAGGGGCTGCATATCGGCCTCGGCAGTGATATCGCCGGCGGGCCGAGCGCCTCGCTCTTCGATCAGGCGCGGATGGCGGTCGTCGCCTCCCGCATGCTCGAAAGCGGGACGGACCCGGCGCTGCCTGCCGCCGCGCGGGGCAGGCGCGATGCGCGAATCGATGCCGCCGTCGCCTTTCATCTCGCCACGCGCGGCGGGGGCGAGGCGCTCGATCTGCCGATCGGCCTCTTCCGCCCTGGCTTCGCCCTCGATGCGGTTCTGCTGCAATCCGGCTTGGCCGACGGCAATCTCTGCTTCCAGCCGGGGGAGACGGGCGCCCGCATCGTGGAACGGATCGTCATGGGCGCCGGGCGCGGGGACGTGGCCGCGGTCTGGGTGGGCGGCCGCCTCGTCAAAGGCCGGTGAGTGTGATCAAAAGCAGGCAGGGCTGCGTGCGGTCGCCGCGCCTGTGGCATCGCATTTGCTTGGCATTGGCTTGGGTCTGTCCGGGGCTCAGGCCGCCTGAGGAGGAGGAAGCGTGGCGTTTCAGCAAATTCCGATCATCGATTTCGCGCCCATGCTTGGCGCCGATGCCGATGCGAAGCGGCAGATGGCGGCGAGCCTTCGCGCCGCCTGCACCGAGGTGGGGTTCTTCTACATCAAGAACCACGGCGTTCCCCAGGACCTGATCGACGCGACCTTCGCCCAGGCCCCGCGCTTCTTCGGCCTGCCGCTTGAGCAGAAGATGGCGCTCCATGTCCGCCATTCCGGCAATAACAGCGGCTATACCCCGCTCCTCGAAGAGAATACCGACCCGACGGCAAAGGGCGATCTGCACGAGGCCTTCGACATGGCGCATGAACTGCCGGAGGGCGACGCCGACCGTGCGGCCCATCCGAACCACTTCGGCCCCAACCAATGGCCCGCCGCCCTGCCGGGCTTTCGCAGCCAGGTGGAAGCCTACTACGCCGCCATGCTCGATCTCGGGCAGCGGCTTTTCGGCGCCTTTGCGCTCGCCCTCGATCTGCCCGAGGACTATTTCAAGCCGCTCGCCGGCAAGCCGACCGCGATCATGCGGCTGCTCTCCTATCCGAGCCAGGACGGCCCGATCGACCCGCGCCAGATCGGCATCGGCGCGCATTCCGATTACGAATGCTTCACCATCCTCGCCCAGGAAAGCGTGCCCGCCTTGCAGGTGCGCAACAGCCAGGGCGAATGGATCGACGCGCCGCCGATCCGCGGCACCTTCGTCATCAATATCGGTGACCAGATGGCGCGCTGGACGAACGATCTCTTCGCCTCCACCCTGCACCGCGCGATGAATACCTCCGGCCGCGCGCGGCATTCGATTCCCTGCTTCATCGGCTCCAATGTCGATACGATGATCGAAGCCTTGCCCGGCACCGTCTCGGCCAGTCGCCCGGCGAAATATCCGCCGGTCCGCGCCGGGGTTTACGTGCAGAGCCGGCTGGATGCGACCTATGCCTATCGCCAGGAAGAGGCCCCACCGGCCCAAGCCTGAAGCGGCGCAGCCCGGCGGCCCGCGTGGCGCCGGTTTGTTCGATGTGCAGCCCAATCCGTAGGAGGACTTTCGTGAAACGCCTATCCCTTCTCGCCTCGGCTCTCGGCCTTCTCGGCGCCCTCGGTCTCGCCCAGCAAGCGCAGGCGCAAGCGCAGCCGGTGAAGCTCAGCGGCCCGCCCAAGATCGCCTTCATCTACCTCGGCGCCATCAGCGACGGCGGCTGGACGGGCGCGCAGAACCGCGCCCGCCTCGTGCTGCAAAAGGAATTCCACCAGCACATTCCCTATGTGGAGAATATCCCCGAGCAGACGGAGAAGGTGGAGCAGGCGGTCGAGCTTTTCATCAACCGCGGCTACAACGTCATCATCGGCGGCACCTATGGCTATGGCGATGCCTTCAAGGCCGAGGCCAAGGCGCATCCGAACGTCGCCTTCGTCAATATGGCGGGGGTGACGACGGCACCCAATCTCGAAAGCCCTTATCCCAAGACCTATCAGGGCTGGTATCTCGCCGGATACGCCGCCGGCTCGGTCACGAAATCCAAGGTCATCGGCATGATCGAGGGCTTCCCGATCCCGACCGTGCTGTGGGACATCAACGCCTATGCGCTCGGCGCCCGCGCTGCCAACCCCGGCACCGTCGCCAAGGTCGCCTTCGTCAACTCCTGGGACGATCCGGTGAAGGAAGGCCAACTCGCCAACGCGATGCTGGAGCAGGGCGCGGATGTGATCGCGACCGACATGGATAGCCCCGCCGCCATCGTGCAGGCGGAAAAGGCCGGCAAGTATTCGATCGGCTACGAGAACGACATGTCGGCCGCCGCGCCCAAGACGATCATGACCTCGGTGATCTTTCACTGGGACAAGATGCTCGTGCCGATGATCAAGGCGCTCAAGGCCGGCACCTGGACGAGCCAGGGCACCAGCCTCTACGGCATGAAGTCCGGCATGCTGGCGATCACCGAGCCGGTGCATCACGTGACAGCGGAGGTGCAGAAGAAGATCGATGCGATGCAGGCCCAGATGGTCGCCGGCACCTTCGATCCCTTCACCGGCCCGATCAAGGCGCAGGATGGAACGGTCAAGGTTCCCGCCGGCAAGATCATGACGGTCGATCAGCTTTTCTCTATGAACTATCTGGTGGATAACGTTCAGGGCTCGTTCAAGTAAGCATGGCTCCCAGCTCCATCGCCGAGAATGCCGCAGCCTTGGGGCTTGCCCCCGCCGGCGGCGCCGCGCCCGCGGTTCGCATGCAGGGCGTGCGCAAGGCCTTCGGCGAGCGCATCGCCCTCGATGGGGCGGATCTCGCCGTCTCCTGGGGCGAGGTCCATGCGCTCCTCGGCGAGAACGGGGCCGGCAAGTCGAGCCTCATGAACATCCTCGCCGGCTTCTACGGCGCGGATGCCGGGGTGGTGGAGGTGGCCGGGCAAGCCGCTGCCTTCACCGAGCCGCGGGCCGCCTCCGATGCCGGCATCGGCATGATCCACCAGCATTTCAAGCTCGTCGGGCCGCTCTCGGTCTTGGAAAACCTCCGCCTCGCCTGCGGCCGGCGCTGCGGCTGGCGCACGCGTGATCAGGCGCTCGCCGCCGTCTCGGCGATGGCGCAGGATCTCGGCTTCCCCTTGCACGCGGATGCGCGGGTCGATCAGCTCTCGGTCTCGGAACAGCAGAAGGTCGAGATCCTCAAGGTACTGCTCGGCGGCGCGCGCATCCTCATCATGGACGAGCCGACCGCGGTGCTGGCCGAGAGCGAGGCCGAGAACATGCTGCGGCTCGCGCGCCGGCTGGCCGATGACGGGCGGGCGGTCATCCTCATCACCCATAAGCTGCGCGATGTGAGCGCGACGGCCGATCGGGTCACCGTCATGCGCGGCGGGCGGACGGTGCTCGCGGGGGCTGCGGCGCGCGGCCTGTCCTCAGCCGAACTCGCCCGCGCCATGGTCGGCGGCGAGACGGCGGTGGTGCGGCGCGGCCTTGCCTCCACAGGGCAGGAGATCGTCCTCGAACTCAAGGATGTCTCGACACCGGCGGCCGAGCATGACGTGCCGCTGCGCAAGGTCAGCCTCAAGCTGCGCGGCGGCGAGATCCTCGGCATCGCGGGCTTGGGCGGCAATGGCCAGTCCGAACTGCTGGAGGCGATCATCGGCCTGCGCGAGCCGGTGGCGGGCGATATCATCATGCATGGCGAAAGCGCCCCGCCGAGCCCGGCCGCGCGGCGGGAAGCGGGGCTTCGCTTCGTGCCGGCGGACCGGTTCCATCTCGGCCTGTTCGGCAGCCTGACGCTCGCCGAAAACCTCGCGGTGCCGCCGCTCGCCGCGCGGCGGCCCGAACGCAGCCTATGGATTACCCGCGGCTGGATGCGCGGGCGGGCCGAGCGCTCGATCCGGGACTACGAAATCGCCGGCGGCATGGCCGATACCCAGGCTCGGCTGCTCTCCGGCGGCAATGCGCAGAAGCTCATCCTCGCCCGCGAATTCGAAGGGGCCTTCTCGGTGCTGATCGTCCATTCCCCGGCGCGCGGTCTCGATGTGCGGGCGGCGGCGGCGGTGCAGAACCGCCTGCTGGAAGCCGCCGCGCGGGGGGCGGGGGTGCTGATGATCTCGGAAGATCTGGACGAGGTGCTGGCGCTCGCGAGCCAGGTCGCCGTGCTCTCTCACGGCCGCCTCTCGGCCGCGATGCCGATCGACGAGACCGACCGCGCCGAATTGGGGCGCATGATCCTGGAAGGTGCCTGACACTTGCCCCTGCTGCCCTATCGCCTGGTTCTCGCGCCCCGCCTCGCGACGCCGCGCTGGCTGACCGCCGCGACCCTCCTCGGCGGCATTCTCTTCGGCCTGTTCTGCTGCGCGATCTTCCTCCTCGCCTTCGGCGTGCCGCTGAACGATCTCGGCAACGAATTCATCCTCTACGTCTTCGGCAACAAGGCAGGGCTGGACCAGACGCTGACGCGCGCGATCTCGCTCGTGCTGGTCGCCATGGCGGTCGCTCTCTGCCTGCGCATCCGTTTCTGGAATATCGGCGTCGAGGGCCAGCTCTGGATGGGGGCGATCGGCGCGACGGCGGTGACCTTCTACCATGTCGGCCCCTGGTTCCTGGCGATGCCCCTGATGATCCTCGCGGCGCTTGCCGGCGGCGCGCTCTGGGCGGGGCTTGCCGCGGTGATGAAGCTCAAGCTGCGCGCGGATGAGGTGATCACCACGCTGCTGCTCAACTACGTCGCCTATCTCTTCGCGCAGGATCTGCTCTACGGGCCCTGGCGGAACCCCTCCGATTCCTTCCCCATGTCGCCGCTCTTCGCGCCCTATGAGCGGCTGCCGACCTTCCCAGGCTGGCACCTGCATTACGGCGTCTTCATCGCGCTCTTCGTCACGCTCTTCTGCTGGTGGCTCACGCGGTTCAGCCGCTTCGGCCTGCTCGCCAAGGCGGTGGCGGAAAATCGCACCGCCTCCCGCGCGCTCGGCATTCCGGTCGGCCGGATCACGCTGCTCACCGCCTGCCTTGCCGGCGCCATCGCCGGGCTTGCCGGCTTTTCCCTGACCGCGGGGGAGGAGCATCGCCTCACCCAGTTCGTCGGCAATGACTATATCTTCCCCTCGATCGCCATCGCCTATCTCGGCCGCGCCAATCCGCTCGGCGTCTTCGTCGCGGCGATCGCTGTCGCCGGCCTCTATACCGCCGGCGATTCGCTCAAGGCCTTCTACCAGTTGCCCAATACCGTCGTCGTCACCATGGAAGCCTTTCTGCTGATGACGGTCGCGGCGTTCGATGTGTTCGTGCGCTACCGGATTTCGCTGCTGCGGCGCCTGCCCGTGGCGCGTGCCTCGGCCGAAGAAGGTGCGGCATGAACGGGTTCTGGGGGGATTGGATCGGCGCCATCCCGGTTTTCGCCGCGCCCTATCTGCTCGCCACCACCGGCCTCATCATCAACGAGCGTGCCGGGGTGATGAACCTCGGCGCCGAGGGCATCATGTCGATGGGCGCGGTCTCGGCCGTCATCGCCATGCTCTCGGGCGGGAACCTGCCGCTTGCCATCCTCCTCGCCTGCCTCGCGGCCCTCTGCATGACGCTGCTCTTCGCGCTGCTCGCCGTCGTGCTGCGGTTGGAGCAGGTGCTCTCCGGCCTCGTCATCTTCGCCTTCGGCGTCGGGCTTTCCGGCGTCATCGGCGATAGTTTCGCGAACCAGCCGATCACGGCGCTCGGCCCGATCTTCCCGAGCCTCTTCGCGGGCCTGCCGCGCCCGCTCGCCCGGGTGATCGACCAGGATCCGCTGACCTACGCCGCCTTCATCCTGCCCTTTGTGGTGTGGTGGGTGCTGGAGCGCACCGAGCTTGGCCTGCGCCTGCGGGCGGCGGGGGAGAATGCGCCGGCGGCGGATGCGGCGGGCGTCCATGTGATGGGCATGCGCATCGGCGCCGTGCTCGTGGGCGGCATCATGCTCGGCCTTGCCGGCGCGCATCTCAGCCTCGTCGGCAGCCAGGTCTGGGTCTCCGGGATGGTGAGCGGGCGGGGCTGGATCGCGGTCGCTCTCGTCACCTTCGCGCGCTGGAACAGCGTGCGGGCGATCGGCGCCGCCGTGCTCTTCGGCGCGGTGCAGGCGCTCATTCCGCTGATCCTCTCGGGCGGCTTTCGCGTGCCGATCTACCTCATCCAGATGCTGCCCTATCTCGCCACGATCGCCGTGCTCGCGGCCTCCGGCCTCGGCCGTCGCCGCCTCAGCGCCCAGCCGGAGGATCTCGCGCGGCCCTTCCTGCGGGAGGAGAGGCGGTAGGAGCGGCGCGCCTTCAGCCTTCGAGGGAGATGGCGCTCTCAAACCGGGGCGCGCTGCCCGGGCGCGGCGCGTAGCTCGCCCCGTTCACCGTGCCCGGCCGGCCGTCGAGGTAAAGCTCTGTCTCGCGCGGCGCGCTCTGCGCGATGAGCCGCCCGGCCTTGAAGACGAGGAGGCGGCTGGCCCGCAGGCGGATCGCCTCCGCCGCCGTTCGCGCCTGGAGCAGCACGAAATCGGCGCGCGCACCCGGCTCGATGCCGTAGCCTTCAAGACCCATGACGCGCGCGGCACCCGTCGTCACCGCAGCGAAACAGCGCGCCATCGCCTCTTGCGAGGTCATCTGCGCGACATGCAGCCCCATATGCGCGACGTCCAGCATATCCGCCCCGCCCAGCGAATACCACGGATCCATGCAGCAATCCTGCCCGAAGGCGACGGTGACGCCGGCTGCCATCAGTTCCGGCACCCGCGTCAGCCCCCGGCGCTTCGGATAGCTATCGTGCCGGCCTTGCAGGGTGATGTTGATGAGGGGATTGGCGATGACGTTCATGCCTGCTTCCGCGATCAGCGGGATGAGCTTCGAGGCATAGTAATTGTCCATCGAATGCATGGACGTGACATGCGAGGCGGTGACCCGCCCGCCGAGGCCATACCGCTGCGTCTCCGCCGCCATGGTCTCGACATGGCGGGAGAGCGGGTCGTCCGTCTCGTCGCAATGCATGTCGATGGCGAGCCCCCGGTCGGCCGCGATGCGGAACAGCGCCTCGACCGAGCGCCGGCCATCCTCCATCGTCCGCTCGAAATGCGGAATGCCGCCGACGATCTCGATGCCGAGGTCGAGCGCCTTCGCCAGCAGATCGGCCGCGCCTTCGGCCCGGTAGTAGCCATCCTGCGGGAAGGCGACGAGTTGCAGGTCAAGATAAGGTTTCACCTGCTCCCGCACATGCAAGAGCGCCTGGACGCCGAGGAGCTTCGGATCGCTGATATCGACATGGCTGCGAATGGCGAGCAGTCCTTGGGAGACGGCGAGATCGCAGTAGCGCAGCGCGCGGGCGGCGATCGCCTCCGCCGTCAACTGCTGCTTCAATTCCCCCCAGAGCGCGATGCCTTCGAGCAGCGTGCCGGACTGGTTGATGCGCGGCTGGCCGAGGCTGAGCGTCGCGTCCATATGAAAATGCGGATCGACGAAGGGGGGCGAGAGCAGGTAGCCGCCGGCATCGATATTGTCATGCGCTTCGGCCTCCAACTGGGGCCCGACCGCGACGATGCGCCCAGCCTCGACACCGATATCCATATCCCGCCGGCCATCCGGCAGGGTGGCGTTGCGAATGAGGAGATCAAGCATCAGGCGCTGGCTCCCGCCGGTTTCAGATGGTCATAGGTCGCGGTGAGGCGTTGCATGAGGTAATCGGCGCAGGTGATGGGCGGGTAGAGTGCCGCCTCGCCGGGCTTGAGGCAGGTCGGCAACACCTCGACGATCGCATCCGGATTAGCGTCTGCGAAGAAGGCGACCGAATAGCGTTCGGCGCGCGGCCGCAAGACCCGATGGGGGGTTGAAACATAAATGTCATTCGTCCAGCGCATCAGGCAATCGCCGATATTGCAGACGAAGGCGCCTTCGATATGCGGCGCATCGAGCCAGACGCCATCGCGCCTCCGCACCTGAAGCCCTGCCACGCCATCGGTCGCCAGGATCGTGACATTGCCGTAATCGGTATGCTCGCCCGCACCGATCTCGGCGCCTTCCAGCGGCTCACCGGCCGGGTAGTGGAGGAGGCGCAGGGTGGCGATCGGCCGGTCCATCTTATCGGCGAAGAAATCTTCCGCGAGGCCGAGATCGAGCGCGAAGCCGCGATGGATGGCAAGCTGCAAGGCCATGCAGGCGTCGTAATAGGCGAGCACCTGCGCGCGCCAGCCGGGGATATCGGGCCAGAGGTTGACGCCGCGGAAGGGCTTGGCGGCCAGCACCTCCGGGTCATCCGCCGGCAGATCAAAGCCGATGTTGAAGGCCTCTTTCTGGTCCGGGTTCGCGCGGGTATCGAGCCGTTCGGCCGCGAGGCCGACATAGCCGCGATTATGCGGGGAGCGCTTGATGGAGAGCGCCTCCTTCGCGCTCGCCTCTTGCGCGAAGAAGGCCCGGGCGGCGGCGAAGATGCCCTGGGCGACGCTCTCCGCGATGCCGTGGTTCGTCACATAGAAAAACCCGACTGTCCGGCACGCCCGGCCGATCTCGGCCGCGACCGCCCGCCGGTCAGCTTGGTTCGGGGAACGCAAGCCCGAGAGGTCGATGATGGGAAGATCGGTCATGATGGGTCTCGCTTCTGGGCGCGGCGAAGCACCGATCATGCCGGCAGGCGGCGGGCGGGGCAAGCAGTGCGGAGGAGGGTGGGGAAGTGCCCTGCCGGCGGAGCGCGACACGGTGCGGGCCGGGGCAAGCCCGGAGGATGCGCGGATGAAGGATCGGCTTTCGAGCCAAGCCGGGCTTCGGGAAAATTGACCCTACTTCCGGTTTGGGCCGGGAGTGGAAGGGCGGGTCACGGGTCCCGCACAGAGGAGAAGCCGACATTCAGGCGAGGATCGGCGTTGGCTTGAATCGACCGAAATGGGCTATCTAGCAGGTGAAGGCGCAATCCCGAAGGCAGCCATTCCGCCAGCCGGGTCTGAGCAGCTCCTCTGCGCCCATTTTTGCCGCTCAGAGCACCGAAGCACTTATCCCTAAACCGGTTCATCTGTGAATCTTTGTTCAAAGCAGAGGCAAATCGACCACCAGCTTCCACTTCCCGAAATTAAGCTCTTTCGGCAGCTACCTGTGACACCGCAAGACAGTCCTCAAGTAAAACGCGGAGATCGCTAGCCACTTCATGGTTGTTCGAGATACGATAGGCATCCAGCAGCTTGTCGTCATACCCGTTGGCCTTGACGATCCCTTTGAGGGCCGCCAGCAACTTCTTGCCCTTCACAGTGTCCGGGCCTACTCCGCCAGTGGCACTCCACAGAGCCTCCGAGTTTGGTGATCCGCCGTCCGGATACAATTCGCGGTTCACCAATTTACGCTTCGAGAAGAAGGTCTCCTTAGCTTGCCCAACCTTATCGGCTGCGACCGTCCTCCAGCCTTCCGCGACATCTACCGTCACCCCGTAGAGGGCTGCAAGGTGCAACGCAGTGCAGAAATATGCCTCCACGTCGCAACCCGATGTCACCCAAGGGAACGTGCCATCAGTCTTAAACCGATCACTCCACATCCGCGCTTCTTCGGCACTCATGAAGTCGCCGTCTCGATGAATGACCGCCTTTATCTTGAGCTGCCCGTCGACGAGCAGTCCGCTCAAGAGCTTGTCCTTGGGAAGATTATCAATCCCGAAGCAGCGACAAACGGCCAACTGCCTGGACAGCTCCGGCCACTGACGCAGGATCTGGCGAAGCGCCGTGTCATCCTCGTCTTCGACAAAGAACAACGCAGACTTGTCAAGACCACCCCAGCCTAGCAGACGGCGGATTGCCTCTCCGTCGTCGGTTTCGACCTTCCCTTCGTTCATCCACACTAACTTCGCGGATAGACTCGCGCCACGGGTAATGTGAGGGCTATGGGTCGTCAGGACAATTTGAGTCTCGGTCTCTGCTGCCGCCGCTTCCAAGGTCTCAATCAACCGCTCCTGCTTGTCGGGATGCAGATGGGCATCAGGCTCGTCGATAAGCATGATCTTCGGCTCAAAGAGGATCAGGTATGCGAAGATCTGGATTACTTGCAACAGCCCAGTCGCTGCGGTTTCCAGTGGCCGATCTTGGTTGCCAAGACCGGGTGATGAATATGTCGCAGAGATATAGTAGTCTTCACGTTCATCGAATGACACGTTCACGCTGATCCCAGGATGGACCTTTCCGACATACTCATTGAGTCGCTTGAGGCGCGCGATGCCCCCGGATTCGTCGGTCTCGTTCAGGCGGCGGCTGCGAAGGTTCAAAAGGATATTCCGCATGACGCCGCCAGCGTCTCCGCTGGCTGCTTGTCTACGAAGAGACGGCTGTGAGAGGATACTCTCCCGTTCGGAGAGGCCCGCAAGCCCCGGAATGTAAGCGGTGATGAACTGGAAGCGCTGCTTGTAGGGCGTGACTGTGCTCCCGCCTTCAATATACGCCGTGATACCCCCGCGATTTCGCGCTGCGCGAATCTTAACCGTGGCATCGGCCCGTTCCTCCCCGACCGGAGCGTGCGAAAAGACGACCTCAACTGGCGTAGAGGTCGAGTCCGTCTTTAGTTCGCTCTTGTGCGCCGTGCGCAACGGCTCGCTGGAGGGAACGTAGTCGAGTCGCTCGAAGGAAATCATCTCCCTCGTGTTCTTGGGCGGGACGTAGCTAGCCGCACGCGCGGCCCAATGCACAGCCTGAAGAACCGATGACTTACCCGAGCCGTTCGGACCGACCAGGATCGTTACTTGGCCGAGCGGGATTATGGCCTCTAGCGTGGCTTTGAAGTTTCGGACCGTGATCGAGTCGAGTCGAGTCCAACGGCGCGCGCGGTTGGAGCGGGTGTCGGTGACGCCTAGCGCAGGTTGTCCATCACGGGTCGCAGCATCATTGCCAGGTTCAGGAATATCGCTGACAAAGGCAACAGCACTAGTAAGGTCGCCCGCGTCCTTGAGGATTTGCACGTCGCTTGATTCCGCTTGTGGCGTATCGGCATCAACGACCTCGATCGCTACGATTTCCTTGACCGGATTGGCGATCGCGTCATGTTCTGATTCTGTGTCGCTCAAGCAGCCTTCCCCCCTCCCCAGTAACCATAGCCTAAACGACACTCGACACGTTGCCAAATGGGGCCAACGCTTTCGCTTCGCTTAATGGCAGCCTTGCCCATGTGTTCTCACAAGCGACTGGTCTGCAAGCGGCCCATCCTTGCCTCCAGTTAAATGTCCGGTATTTGGGTCCCGACACTTGGAACCTGACAGTCTCTTTTCCCCCCCATGTCGGCTGAAGCGGACCGGTAGCCCAATGTCCGCTTCAGGATAACCGGACCTGCGCCTGCCGGCGGCTCCCTCGCACGTGTGCTGTGGGACGCATAAGCGTCGTGTGCTCCGCCGAGCATCCTTATGAAAGTTCTTTGGTTCTTTCTTTCAAGAAGGAACGGCTTGCCTTCCTTTCACGTCCGCACCTCCCGCAAGCGGCATCACACCCGCGCGCCCCGGTGCAGCGCTTTCCAGATCGCCTCGTCGCGATGGTAGAAATCCGGCCGGTATTGCAGGCTGCCATCGGTATCGACGAAGGCGGTTTCATAGCCGATGATGACCGGCATGGGCGAGGGCAGGAAGTGCCGCGTCGTCTTGTCAAGCGTGATGCCCTGGTCAACCTCTTCCTGCGGCACTTGCAGCAGCAGGGCGGCGAGCCTCGTCACCCCCTGCACGCGGATGCAGCCATGGCTGATCCGGCGGTCGGCGAGGTTAAAGATCTGGTGGTTTGGCGTGTCGTGCAGATAGACGTCGAACCGGTTTGGCATGTCGAGCATGAGGAGGCCGAGGCCCGCATCCGGCCCCGGCAACTGCTCCACCTCGCCATTGCTCAGCGCCACCATGTCGTTCTTCTCGAGGTAATTGGCGTTGCGGCGGATCGCCGGCAGGATCTCGCGCGCCACGATGTCGCGCGGGATCACCCAGGGCGGATCATAGAAGACCGAATTGATGGTCGCCTGGAATTCCGGGCTCTGGTTGATCGTCACGTCCTGGCCGACCACGACGCGCGTTTTGAACACCGGCTGACCGGCCCGATAGAAGACGAGCCGCTCATCGGCGACATTCACCCAGACCCGATCGGCGGGCAGGGGGCGCGGCAGCCACCGCTCCCGCTCCATATTCACCACGATCTTGCGCAGCCGGTCATGCGGTGTGGCGCTGAGCCCGCGATAGGCCTGCAAGGCCTGCCGCAGGCCGAGATAGGTCGGCGTCGTCGGCGCCAGGGCGTCGATCGTCCTGGCCGGGTGCGGGCTGGCCAGCGCCTTGTCGAGCACCAGCGTCACGTCAATCGGCTGCGGTGTCAGGAACTCGCCCGGGCCGCGGCGATCCACCGGCACCGCGCCGCGGGCCAGCGCGTGGGCATAAGTGAGCACGGCATCCGAGAGCAGCAGTTCGCGGTCGAGCGGGGCGAGCATCGCCTGGCGGCGCAGAAGCTCCGCGTGGAAGAGGCTGGGTTCGAGCCCTTGATCGCCGGCGCTGAGCACCGCCTCCCGGAGTGCCGCCGCCTGGGCCGGATGGCGCGGCCAGACCGGCTGGAAGCCATGGCGGGCATAGAACTGCCGCAGCAAGGCGCCATCCAGCGCTTCACCGCCGATCGTGAGGCCCGGCCCCGCCGCTAAGCGCCGGCCGACCGGGGTGGCGGCCGCTGCCGCGGGCGAGAGATCGCCGGCGCTGAGTGCCGAGCCTCCGGCCGCGAGGTCGGATTGCCCGCCGCACCCGGCCAGCATGCAGCTGGCTGCAAGGGCCGCCATGCCGCCCGTGAGCGTGAAACGCCGCGACACCGGGGCCGCGGCGGAAGACGAGAGCTTTTGGCGAGCCAAGGCGAGCTTTCTCCGATTCACGCAACGAGTTGTTTGACACTTCTGGAAGAATTCCCTTTAAGCTATCGTTTGTCTACGTGCCATCCAACGAGGGAGTTACGGAATGACCGCCGTTTCCATGCGAACAGAAGGTTCCCGCAAGCTGCTGCGTCGTGCAGCGATGCTTGCCGTCGTGCTTCCCGTCATGGCGCTCGCCGCCTGCGCGAGCCCGAAGCCGCCGCCGCCGCCGGCCCCCGCTCCGGCCCCGGTGGTGCAGCCCGCGCCGGCGCCCGCGCCGACCCCGGTTCCGCCGGCCCGCGGCTGATCAGCTCTAAGCGGTCAGGCTTCGGCACGCGGGCCCTCACGGGTTCTCGGGCCGAAGCCTGACCGTGCCTCTCCCGGCCTTTTCGCGCCCGGCATGATCGTCGGTGCTCGTCGCGACTTGTCGCCGTCCTCGGCCTGTCGCTTCCTTCAAATCACGCCGTTTTTGGCCAGCGTCTCCACCTCCGCCTCGCTGAGGCCGAGCGTTTGGCGCAGTACCTGGGCCGTATGCTCGCCGAGAGCCGGCGGGGCAGACCGGTATTCGGCCGGCGTCTCGGAAAGCCGGATGGGATTGGCGACGAGGGCGACATCGCCGCCGGCCGCATGCGGTAGGGAAAGCCGCGTGCCGCGCGCCACCACCTGCGGATCGGCGAAAACCTCCGCCAGATCGTTGATCGGGCCGCAGGGCACGCCCGCCTCTTCCAGCGCCGCGACCCATTCCTTCGTCTTGCGCAAAACCGAGACGGCGCTGAAGGCCGCGACGAAGGCCGCGCGATTCTCCACCCGCGCGCGATTGGTGGCGAAGCGGGGATCGGCCGCCCATTCCGGATGCCCGGCGACGAGCGCGAGCTTGGCGAACTGGCCGTCATTCCCGACGGCGAGAATCATGGCCCCATCCGCGGTCGGGAAATCCTGATAGGGCACGATATTAGGATGGGCATTGCCCATGCGGCGCGGGGGCGTGCCCGTCACCAGATAGTTCATCGTCTGATTGGCAAGGCTCGCCACCTGCACGTCGAGCAAAGCGAGGTCGATATATTGCCCGCGGCCTGACCGCTCCCGCCAGGCGAGGGCGGCCAGGATGGCGTTGGAGGCATAGAGGCCGGTCAGCACGTCGGTCAGCGCCACGCCCACTTTCTGCGGCCCGGCGCCGGGCTCGTCCTCCCGCCGGCCGGTGATGCTCATCAGCCCGCCCATGCCCTGGATCAGGAAGTCGTATCCCGCGCGCTCGGCATAAGGGCCGGTCTGGCCGAAGCCGGTGATGGAGCAATAGACGAGGCGGGGGTTGATGGCTGCGAGGCTCGCGTAATCCAGCCCATATTGCGCGAGGCCGCCGACCTTGAAGTTCTCGATCAGCACGTCTGAGCGCTCGGCAAGCGCCCGGATGATCGCCTGGCCCTCGGGCCGGGTGATGTCGATGGTGACGGATTGCTTGTTGCGGTTGGCGCAGAGGAAATAGGCGGCATCCCGCGTATCCTGCCCCGCGCCATCCTTGAGGAAGGGCGGACCCCAGCCGCGCGTATCGTCCCCCGTGCCCGGCCGCTCGATCTTGATGATTTCGGCGCCGAGATCGCCGAGCAGTTGGCTCGCCCAGGGCCCGGCCAGCACGCGGGAGAGATCGAGCACGCGAAGGTGAGAGAGAGCGCCGGCCATGGTCCATCCTTGGAGAAGCAGCCAGAGAGAGGATACCAGCCGGCGGCGTTGATCAAGCGGAGCGCGGCGGGCACTCTCTCGGTCAGCCCGGAAGGAAGCGTGCCATGCAGCAGTTCAACCAGCCGATCGACGCAGCTCTCGTCCCGCGTTTCGCCGGACCCGCGACCTTCATGCGCCTGCCGGCGGCGGCGGATGCCGCGGGGCTCGATGTCGCGCTCATCGGCGTGCCCTTCGATGGCGGAACGACGAACCGGCCCGGCGCCCGCCATGGGCCGCGCGAAATCCGCAACCAGTCGAGCCTCATGCGGCGCTACCACCATGCGCTCGGCATCTCACCCTATGAGGTGCTGCAGGTGGCGGATCTCGGCGATTGCCCGGTAAACCCGATCGACCTGCGGGATTCGCTCCGCCGGATCGAGGCATTTTTCGCCGAGGTGGTGGCGGCAGGCGCCATTCCGCTCAGCGCCGGGGGCGACCATCTCATCACCTTGCCGATCCTGCGCGCGGTCGGCCGGGCCGAGCCGGTGGGGCTCATCCATTTCGACGCCCATTCCGATACAAACGATACCTATTTTGGCGAGAACCCCTTCACCCATGGCTCACCTTTCCGCCGCGCGATCGAGGAAGGGATGCTCGATCCGCGCCGGATGGTGCAGATCGGGCTGCGCGGCTCGCTCTATGGCGCGGAGGATCACGCCTGGGCGCGCGCCCAGGGCATCCGCCAGATCTTCATCGAGGAATACGCCGCCCGGGGGGCGGAGGCGGTGATGGCGGAGGCAGTGGCGATCGCGGGCGGGGCGCCCAGCTATGTCTCCTTCGATATCGACAGCCTCGACCCTTCAGTCGCAATGGGCACGGGCACGCCCGAGATCGGCGGCTTCTCGGCGCGCGAGGCGCAGTTCATGCTGCGGCGGCTGGCTGGGGTGCGGATCGTCGGCGCCGATGTGGTCGAGGTCTCGCCGCCGCTCGACCCGACGGGGCTGACCGCGCTGACGGGGGCGACCATGATGTTCGAACTGCTGAGCGTGATCGCGCTCGGCCGCAGGGAGCGGTGAGATGACCGAGAGCTATTTCTACGAGCAGGCGGCCGGGCATGGCCTGCCGCACGACCCCCTGAAGGCGATCGTGGCGCCGCGCCCGATCGGCTGGATTTCAACGATGGACCGGGAGGGCCGTGTCAACCTCGCGCCCTACAGCTTCTTCAACATGGTCTCGGACAATCCGCCGATGGTGATGTTCTCCAGCAACGGGCTGAAGGACAGCGTCCGCAATGTGGCGGAGACGGGGGAATTCGTCTGCAACCTCGCCGGGCTCGAACTGGCCGAGGCGATGAATCGGAGTTCGGCCTCGGTGCCGCATGATGTCGATGAGATGGAGCTGGCGGGGCTTGAGAAGGCGCCGTGCCGGCTGGTCCGCCCGCCGCGGGTGGCGCGGGCCGCGGCGGCGCTCGAATGCCGCAAGCTCTCGATCACTCATCTGGCCGGGCTGAATGGCGAGCCGTCCTCGAACCACCTCGTCATCGGCCAGATCGTCGCCGTGCATATCGACCCGCGCTTCCTGCACGAGGGCCGGTTCGATACCGCCGCTGCCGCCCCGCTCGGCCGCTGCGGCTATCGCGGCGATTACATAGCGGCGACCACGCTGTTCGAAATGATCCGCCCGCGCTGAGACGGGGCGGGCGGCTGGGCGCGCTCTATTGGAGGGTGATCACCATCGCATCCCCGCCGAGGCTGAGCATCAGCCCCTCACGCTTAGCGTGCAGATGCAGCGTGACGCCGGCATTGTTTTTAAGCCAGAGATCACCTTTGCTTGCCGTGCCGAAAGCGAAACCCATCCGCCCCTGGACATAGGGGCCGGCGAAGGCAGCGAGGCTATGGAGGTTATAGACTTCGCCCGTCGCGTCGATCGTGGAGGCGCCGATACCGCCAAGCCCGAGGCCGGCGATTGTGAAGGGATAGGCGTGGCCCTGGAAATAAAGCGTGCCGGTGCCGCCGCTGCCGGCGCCGATAAAGGCTGCCTGCACCTGATGCATCGTCACTGTCCCGCTTGGCTGCTGCACGGGGCCGGATACCGTCTGCTGGCTGGCGCAGCCGCCGAGGAGTGCGAGGGTGATAAGCGCCCCGGCGCCCAGCGCCTGCTTGCGCGCCCGCGGTGCGCCACCGTCGCTCTTTCGATGATGACCGATGATTGCTTTACGGGAAAATAACGATCGGGCCATGCGCGCCTCCCAAACGTCATCAAGCAACGCCGGCCAGCCGGATGGGGGCCGCGCCGCGCAGGTTTCGCGGCCTTGCCGCTTGACGACTTCACGAAAACGCTATCAGGTCACGCCTCAGATCAGCAAGCGAAGCATGAGCGGCCCAGGGATGTTGCGGTTTGGATACAGGCGGCGCCGCTGATGAGAACCACGGCCTGGGCGGCGAGCACGGACATCGCTGCGGCGACCCTTGCCATGCCGATGATCTGCCGGCATTGCGGGCTGTTGCAAAAACTCCCGGCCATGCATGCACCCGCGGTCGCCGTCTGCCCACGCTGCGGCGTTTCGCTCCGCCGCGTGCGGCGCAATCCCCTCGGGCGTGGCCTTGCGCTGACCTTGACCGCCCTGGTCTGTTTCGCTGTCGCCGTCTCCATGCCGCTGATGCGGGTCAGCACCTCCGGCATTACGCTTGGCGCCGATCTCTTCACCGGGCCTGAGCGGCTTGACCTGCAGGGCATCTGGGAACTGGCGCTCGTCGTGTTGTTCACCACGGTCGCCGCTCCCTTCCTCAAGCTTATCGGTACCGCCTATGTGCTGATCGGGCTGCGGCTCGCGCGGCCACCGCGGCATCTCCGCCTCGTCTTTTCCTGGGTGGAACGAATGCGGCCCTGGGCGATGGTGGAAGTCTATCTCATCGGCATCTTCGTCGCTTACGTCAAACTCGTGGACCTCGTGCATATCGATGTCGGCTTCGCCGTCTATGCGCTGGTCGGCCTTATGCTGGCGACGATCGCGGCGGATGCGGCGCTCGACCGGCAAGCCGTCTGGGAGGAGATGGAGCGGCGCGGCGCTGTCGGCCATCCTTCGGCGCCCGCAACCGGGGCGAGCTTCGGCGCGCTGGCCCGGCACCGGCAGGCTCTTCTCGCCTGCGAAACCTGCGAGAAGGTGGCGCTGGCTGAAGGTGAGGGGCGGCATCACTGCCGGCGCTGCGGCAGCCGGCTGCACGGCCGCAAGCCGAACGGCATCGCCCGGTGCTGGGCGCTCGTCATCGCTGCTGCCATCCTCTACATTCCGGCGAATGTCTATCCGGTGCTGACGGTGGTGCAGCTCGGCTCCGGCATGCCGAGCACGATCCTCGGCGGCGTGGAAGAGCTGATCGCTGCCAAGATGTATCCGCTCGCGCTCGTCGTCTTTTTCGCGAGCGTGATGGTGCCAATGCTCAAGCTCGTCGGCCTCGTCCTGCTGCTGGTGATGACACAGCTCAGGCGGCGGGAAAGGCTTGTGGATCGTGTGCGGCTCTATCGCATCGTCTCCGTCATCGGGCGCTGGTCGATGATCGATATCTTCATGGAGTCGATTCTGGTGGCCCTGGTCCAGTTCGGCGCGATCGTGACGATCGAACCCGGCGTCGGCGCGATCGCCTTCGCGGGGGTCGTGATCATCACGATCTTCGCCGCCGAGTCATTTGATCCCCGGCTGATGTGGGACGCCGCAGGCGCGGACGAAAGCGGTAGAGACACATGAACGAACCTCCGATCGAAACATCCGTTGTGCAGAAGAAGGGAAAGCGCCGCTTCTCCCTCATCTGGATCATCCCGATCGCGACGCTCGCGATCGGCGGCTGGCTCGTATGGGATACCTATGCCAAGCGCGGGCCCCGCATCACCATCACCTTCGATCAGGGCAGCGGGCTCGTCGCCGGGCAATCGGTCGTCAAGCATCGCGATGTGACGCTCGGAACCGTCACCGCCGTCAAGCTCACGCCGGACATGAACCATGTGAACGTGACCGTGCAGATGACGCGGGATGCGACCCCGCTGATCACCAAGAATACGAAGTTCTGGATCGTGACGCCGCGCTTTTTCGCGGGCAGCCTGTCCGGCCTCGGCACGCTGCTCTCCGGCCCTTATATCGACCTCCTGCCGAGCCCGAGTGGTGGCGCGCCGGCGACGCATTTCGTCGGCCTCGAAGATCCGCCGGTGCTGCAATCGGTCGTGCCGGGGCGCACCTTCCTGCTCAAAGCGAACCGCATCGGCTCCGTCACCCTCGGCGCGCCGGTATTCTTCCGCGATCTCGAAGTCGGCCAGGTGCTCGGCTGGGATATCGGCAATATGGCGAAAAGCGTGACGATCCACGCCTTCGTGCGCGCGCCCTACGATGCCTATGTGCATGAGGACAGCCGCTTCTGGAACTCCTCCGGCCTTTCCATCAATCTCGGCGCGTCAGGCGTTCATGTGGAGGTGCAGTCGCTCAACGCGCTTCTGCTCGGCGGCGTTGCCTTTTCAACGCCCGACGAATCTACGGGTGGGGAAGCAGCATCCCACTATGCCTTTCCGCTCTATGACAGCAAGCAGGCGGCGGATGAATCGAGCTACCAGCGCAAGGTCAATTTCGTCTCGTATTTCTCGGGTTCGGTCTCCGGTCTCGGGCCCGGTTCCCCGGTCACGCTGCATGGCCTCAAGATCGGCCAGGTCACCAGCGTATCGATCGTCTATGACACCGACCAGCACAAGATCCTGGCGCCCGTCCACTTCGAAGTGCAGCCCGGGCGGATCAAGAACATCACCAAGCAGGTGCAAGCGGCCGGACCGCTCGCCAATCTGCGCAACCTGGTCGCCCACGGCGCCCGGGCGCAGATTCAGAAGGCCAATCTCCTGACGGGGCAAAGTGAAATCGCGCTCGTCGAGGTGCCGGATGCGCCACCGGCGGAGGTCAGGCTGCGGGGGGATGAGATCGTGTTCCCGACCGCGCCGGGCGCCTTCGATTCGATCAGCTCCTCCGTCACCACCCTTCTCAACAAGATCAACGCGCTGCCCTTCGACAAGATGTCGGCGAGCCTCACGGACACGCTGAACGGTCTCGACACTCTGACGAACGGGCCGAAGACACAGCAGGCGGTCTCCGCGCTCGCCGGGACGCTCGCCGCCTCGCAGACGCTGGTGAGGCAGCTCAACACCGATATCGGCCCCGCGATGAAGAGCTTGCCGCAATTGACGCGGCAGCTGAACAGCGCGGTCGCCAATCTCAACGCCGTGCTCGTCTCGGCCAATACCTCTTATGGGAGCGATTCCCATTTCAGTCGCCAGCTCACGCAGCTGATGACGCAGCTGAATGATATGGCACTCTCCTTCCGCGCCTTGGCCGATCTGTTGGCGAGCCATCCGGAGGCGCTGATCCGCGGCCGCACCGCTACGGGGGTTCAACAATGATGCTTTCGCGCCGCCAGGTTTCGTTCGGGCTGCTGGTGCTGGCGGCTTTGCCAGCGGGCTGCGCCTCGCCCAATCCGGTGCTCTACACCCTCGATACGGTCCCTGGGCCGGTGCAGCCGAATGCCGGGCGCACCATCCTGCTGCAGGATATCGCGATCGCGCCCTATCTCGATCGGAAGTTCGTTGTTCGGTCATCGAGCGATTTCCGCATCGCGGTCGAACAGAATGACTGGTGGGGAGAGCCCTTCGCCGCCATGCTCGGCCGCGTGCTCGGCGCCGAGCTTGGGCAGCGTCTGCCGGGAGCGACGGTGCTGACCGAGAGCAGCACGCTCGCTGCCAAGCCTTCGGCGACCGTCGCGATCAATGTCTCCCGCTTCGACGAGGATGCCTCCGGCAGCGTGGTGCTGGTGGCGCAAATGGAGGTGACCTTCGCCGATGGCCGGCGTGCTCCGGCGATCCAGAACCTGCGGCTGGTGGCGGCTCCGGCAGGGCAGGGCGTGGCCGCCCAGGCGGCGGCGATGAGCGTCGCCTGGGGGCAGTTCGCTGACCGCCTGGCCGCGACGATCGCGGCCAGCTGAGCCGCGCCCTGCGCGGATGCGCCGCTAGGCTCAGCCGAGCTTGACGCTGCGCCCGGTCTTGAGGCTCTCAAGCGCGGCATCGGCGAGGCGAAGTGCCTCAGCGCCATCCTGAAAGCTCGTCAGCGGCACCGTTTTCGCGGCGACGCTCTCGACGAAATGGGCGACCTCAGCGGCATAGGCCTCGGCATAGCGCTCGATGAAGAAGGGCAGCACGACATCGCCTTGCCCCGTTCCGGCGGCAGAGAAGGATTGCACCGTGGTCGCCGTGCGGTTGCCGGCGATGAGCATGCCCTTTTCGCCGAAAACCTCCAGCCGCTGATCATAGCCATAGGATGCGCGGCGGCTGTTGTTGATATGGATGAGCGCGCCTGACGCGGCCCGCATCGTCACCATCGCGGCATCGATATCGCCTGCCTCGCGGATGGCGGGGTCGACCAGATTGGCGCCGAAGGCCTGGACCTCGACGATCTCGCCGGCGAAATAGCGGGCGAGGTCGAAGTCATGGATCGTCATGTCGCGGAAGAGGCCGCCAGAGACGTTGATATAGGCGATCGGCGGCGGCGCCGGATCGCGGCTGGTGATGATGACCTGTTCGAGGCGGCCGATCTCGCCCGCGCTCACCCTGTCATGCACCGCGCGAAAGGAGGGATCGAAGCGGCGGTTGAAGCCGATCATCACCGTCGCGCCGAGATCGCGGATCTCGCTCCAGCATTGCGTGACCTTCGCCATGTCGAGCGCGATCGGCTTCTCGCAAAGGATCGCCTTGCCGGCCTTCGCCGCCCGGGTGATGAGTTCGACATGGGTATCGGTCGAAGTGGCGATGAGCACGGCATCCACCGCGGGGTCGGCGAGAACCTCATCGACCGAGCCGGCCGCTGTCACGCCCAGCTCGGCCGCCATCGCGTCCGACGCCTTGGTGAAGACATCGAACACCGAAACCAGCCGCGCCTGCGGGTGCCGGGCGAGGTTGCGGGCATGCATGGTGCCGATGCGGCCACAGCCGAGAACGGAAAAGCGGATCATGAAAGGCCTGTCTCTTTCGTAAGGGGGCGAGAAGGGGCGGCGACGGGTGCCGAAGGGAAGGGCGGCGGAAGAGCGCGCGTGGCCGGCACACACCGCAGGGCGGCGGGGGTCAGCAGGCGATGCCGCAGCGGAACGGGTTGGTCCTCCCTTGGTGCTTGGAGCGCCGTTTTTTCTTCGAGGAAGATATGGAAGAAAAATTCCATTTAGTCTATCCGTTGTCAATGGGAGAGACGCCTGGATGACGATCGACACGGATGGCGGGGCACCGCAGGAGGGCCGCCCCAGCGCCGCCGGCATGGCGGAAGCGGAGGAGGCTGCGGGGCTGGCCGAAGACAGCGCGGAAGGGGGGCTCGCCGCGGGCGAGGCTGTGCCGCGTGATTTCCGGGCGCTCCGCGCGCTCATCCTGGAACGGCGGGAGAGCCTGCCCAAGCGCCTCGTGCAAGTGGCCGATTTCGCCGTGCAGCATCCGCAGGAAATCGCCTTCGGGCGGGTCGCGGAACTTGCCAAGCTCGCCAATGTCCAGCCGTCGACGATGATCCGCTTCGCCCAGGCCCTCGGTTATTCGGGGTTTTCCGAATTGCAGACGGTCTTTCAATCCCACGCGCGCAATCGTTGGCCCGATTACAATGCGCGGCTTGAAGCCTTGCATGAGGGCAACCAGGGCGGGGACGTGCTCGCCCTGCTGGATGGGCTGGTCGATGCGGCTTGCGCTTCCGCCCGGGATTTCCGCCAGAGCGTCGATGTCGATGCGCTGGAACAGGCGGTCGAGCGGCTGGCGGCCGCCCGTATCATCCATATCGTCGGCGTGCGGCGGGCCTTTCCCGTCGCCGTCTATCTCGTCTATGCCCTGCAGAAGCTCGGCGCCCGCTGCGATATCATCGACCAGCTGGGCGGCCTCGGCACCCGGCAGACCGATCTGATCGAGCCCGAGGACGCGCTGCTGGCGCTCAGCTTCACGCCTTATGCGAGCGAAACCTTGGGCGCCGCGAGGGCCGCCTTCCAGCGCGGCATTCCGGTCATCGGCATCACCGATTCGCCCTTTTCCCCGCTCGTTCAGGTCTCATCCGTCTGGCTCGAAGTGGCGGAGGCCGATTACGGCGGATTCCGCTCGCTCTCGGCCTCCTTCGCGCTGGCGACGACGCTTGCGGTCGCCCTCGTCAGCAAACGCAGCGGGGATCTGCCGCCGGTGCAGCCCGAGGCAAAAAAGGAACGCATGAACCGGATTGACGAAAATTTGGAATGATGATTTTATTTTTCCAGAAGCAAGTGCGGCGGCAAGCCGCTGACCCAGGATAGGCTTGGCCCGGCGCGGATATCTCCTCCGCCGTCGGCGGGCGCGATCCGCCAGAAAGGTTTTCCGATGGCAGACCCGGTACTCGACCTCATCACCATTGGTCGCTGTTCGCTCGATCTCTACGGCCAGCAGATCGGGGGCCGGCTCGAGGATATGGGCAGTTTCAGCAAGGCGGTGGGCGGGTGCCCGGCCAATATCGCGGTCGGCACCGCGCGGCTCGGCCTGCGGTCGGCGCTGCTGACGCGGGTGGGGGATGAGCAGGTCGGCCGCTTCATCCTCGAACAATTGGCGCGCGAAGGGGTGGAGACGCGCGGCGTGCGGACGGACCCCAAGCTGCTGACCGCCCTCGTCATCCTCGGCGTGCGGGATAGCCACACCTTTCCGCTCATCTTCTATCGCGATCATTGCGCCGACATGGCGTTGTGCGAGGAGGATGTGGAGGAGAATTTCATCGCTTCTGCCGGCGCCATCGTCGTCACCGGCACGCATTTCGCGAAAGAGAATACTGCCGCCGCGCAATATAAGGCGATGCGGATCGCCCGCGCGCATGGCCGCCGCATCATCTTCGATGTCGATTACCGGCCGAACCTCTGGGGTCTCGCCGGGCATGACGCGGGCGAGAGCCGCTATATAAAGTCGGATGCGGTCACCGCCCATCTCGCCCCCGTGCTGCCGTTCTGCGATCTCATCGTCGGCACCGAGGAGGAGTTGCATATCGCCGGCGGGTCGGAAGATACCCTCGCCGCCATCCGCGCCATCCGCGCGGCCTCCACGGCCGTCATCGTCTGCAAGCGCGGGCCGATGGGCTGCGTCGTCTTTCCGGGCGAGATCCCGGCGAGCCTTGATGACGGCATCCGCGGGCCTGGCTTCCCGGTCGAGGTCTATAACGTGCTGGGCGCTGGGGATAGCTTCATGTCCGGCTTCCTGCGCGGCTGGCTGCGGGGCGAGCCCTTGGAGACCTGCTGCGCCTTCGCCAATGCCTGCGGCGCCTTCGCCGTCTCCCGCCTGCTCTGCTCGCCGGAAATCCCGACCTTCCCTGAGCTGCAATATTTTCTGGAGCATGGCAGCCGCCAGCGCGCGCTGCGTTTCGACGATGACCTCAACCATATCCACTGGGCGACGACCCGCCCGGCGACGCCGCCCGGTATCATGGCGCTCGCGATCGATCATCGGGTGCAGTTGGAGGCAGTGGCGACAGAGGTGGGCGCGCCCTTCGAGAAGATCTCCGATTTCAAGGTGCTGGCTGTGCAGGCGGCCGCGCGGGTGGCGGCCGGGCGGCCGGGCTTCGGCATGTTCATCGACGGGCGCTACGGCCGGGAGGCGCTGTTCCGGGCGGTCGATCACAAGCTCTGGATCGCGCGGCCGGTGGAACGCACCGGCTCCCGCCCGCTGGAGTTCGAGGCCGGCGGCAGCCTCGGCACGCATCTGCTCGAATGGCCGATGGCGCAGGTAGTGAAATGCCTCTGCTTCTATCATCCGGACGATCCGGAGGAGCTGCGCCTGCGGCAGGAGCGGGAATTAGCGCGCGTCTATGATGCCTGCCGGCGCCAGGGGCGGGATCTGCTGGTGGAAATCATTGCCGGCAAGCACGGCCCGCTCGCGGTCGATACCATCCCCCGCGTGATCCAGCGGCTTTACGATCTCGGCATCAAGCCTGACTGGTGGAAGCTCGAACCGCAGAAGAGCGCCGCCGCCTGGGCCGCCATCGATGAGGCCGTCAGCCGGAACGACAGCTATTGCCGCGGCGTGCTGGTGCTTGGCCTGGAAGCGCCGATGGAGGATCTCATGGCTTCCTTCGCGGCCTGCCGCGGCGTCTCGGTCGTGCGGGGCTTCGCGGTCGGCCGCACGATCCATATCGAGCCGGCGCGCGCCTGGCTTGCCGGGCGTATTTCGGATGAGGAAGCGGTCAGCCAGATGGCCGGGCGCTTTCAGCAACTCGTCGATGCCTGGCAGGCTGCGCGCCAGGTCGAAGCGGCGTAAGAAGAACGAAACGGGGAAACGCGAGCGATGCGTGTCATTCGCCTAACGATGGCGCAGGCCCTGGTGCGGGCCATGGCCGCCCAGAAGACCGTGGTGGAAGAGGCTTCCGGGGAGACGCGGATACTCCCCTTCTTCGGCGGGGTCTGGGCGATCTTCGGCCATGGCAATGTGGCCGGCATGGGGGAAGCGCTGCATGGCCTGCGGGAGCAGCTGCCCACCTTCCGCGCTCATAACGAGCAAGGGATGGCGCATGCGGCGATCGCCTATGCCAAGGCGCTGCGCCGCCGCCGGGCGATGGCCTGCACGACCTCGATCGGCCCGGGCGCGCTGAATATGGTGACAGCTGCGGCGGTCGCCCACGTCAACCGCCTGCCGCTCCTCCTGCTGCCAGGGGACGTTTTCGCCAATCGCCGCCCCGATCCGGTGTTGCAGCAGATCGAACATTGGGGGGACGGCACGGTGAGCGCGAATGACGCCTTCCGCCCCGTCTCGCGCTATTTCGACCGGATCACCCGGCCCGAGCAGATCATCCCCGCCTTCGCCCGCGCCATGCAGGTGTTGACCGACCCGGCCGAGTGCGGCCCCGTCACCCTCGGCCTCTGCCAGGATGTGCAGACGGAGGCCTTCGACTTTCCCGCCCATTTCTTCGAGGAGCGGATCTGGTCCCCCCGCCGCCCGCGGCCAGATGCCGAGGAACTTGGCGCCGCGGTGCGCCTGCTGCGCGGTGCCAAGCGCCCCTTCATCGTCTGCGGCGGCGGCACGCTCTATGCGCAGGCGGAGAGCGATCTCGCTGCCTTCGCGCAAAGCCACGGCATACCGGTGGGGGAAACCCAGGCCGGCAAATCCTCCCTCGCCACCGGCCATCCGATGAATATGGGCGCGATCGGGGTGACGGGCACCGAGGCCGCGAACACCATGGCGGCGGAAGCCGATGTCATCCTCGCCGTCGGCACCCGGCTGCAGGATTTCACCACCGGCTCCTGGGCGCTGTTCCAGGGTGAGGGGCGGCGCATCATCGGGCTCAATACGCTGGCCTTCGATGCCGCCAAGCATCAGGCGCAGCCGCTGGTCGCCGATGCCCGGGTCGGCCTCACCGAACTGGGCGCAGCCCTCGGCGGCTGGCAGGCGCCCGAGGCTTGGACGGCGCGGGCGGCGGCGGTGAAAGCCGCCTGGTTCGGCCGCGCCGCCTCCTATACCGCGCTGCCCGATCCTGCCGGCAATGCGCTGCCTTCCGATGCGCAGGTGATCGGCGCGGTGCAGCGCCAGGCGCTCGCCTCCGATGTCGTGCTCTGCGCGGCCGGCGGCCTGCCGGGCGAGTTGCACAAGCTTTGGCAGGCGAGCCTGCCCGGCGGCTATCACATGGAATACGGCTTCTCCTGCATGGGCTACGAGATCGCAGGCGGGCTCGGCGTGAAGATGGCGGAACCCGCGCGCGAGGTCTTCGTGATGGTGGGAGACGGCTCCTACCTCATGCTGAATTCCGAACTCGCCACCTCGGTCATGCTCGGCCTCAAACTCACCCTCGTCATCCTCGACAATCGCGGCTTCGGCTGCATCAACCGCCTGCAACAGGCGACGGGCGGCGCAGGCTTCAACAACCTGCTGAAGGACAGCCGCCACGAGGTGATGCCCGAGATCGACTTCGCGGCCCATGCCCGCAGCCTCGGCGCGGTGACGGAGAAGGTCGCGAGCCTTGCCGCGCTCGAAGCGGCGCTCGGCCGTGCGCGGGCCAGCAGCCGGACCTATGCCATCGTGATCGACACCGACCCGCTGGTCTCGACGGATGCCGGGGGCCATTGGTGGGATGTCGCCGTGCCCGAGGTCTCCGACCGGGCCGAGGTGAAGGTCGCGCGGGAGCGCTACCTCGCCGCGACCCGCCGCCAGTTCATCGGTAACTGAGTTTCTGAGGAAGAGAGCGACCCGCTATGACGATCCGCATCGGGGCCAACCCCATCTGCTGGGCGAATGACGATATGCCCGAACTGGGCGGGGAGACGACGCTCGAAACCATCCTGCGCGAGGCGAAGCAGATCGGCTTCGAGGGTATGGAACTCGGCAAGAAATTTCCGCGCACGCCGGAGGCGCTTTCGGCGGTGCTCGCGTCGCATGGGCTTGCCTGCATCTCCGGCTGGTATTCGGCGAAACTCCTGACACGGGATGCGACGGCGGAATTCGCCGCCATGCAGAAGCACTTCGCGCTGCTCAAGGCGCAGGGCTGCGAGGTGATGGTGCTGTGCGAAACCTCCAACACCATTCAGGGAGAGATCGAAACGCCGCTCTCCCGGCGGCCGCGCCTCGGGGGGGAGGAGTGGAAGCTGTTCGGGGATCGGATGACGGCGCTCGGCGACCTTATGCGCGCAGCCGGCATGCGGCTCGTCTATCACCACCATATGGGAAGCGTGGTGCAGGCGCCCGAGGATATCGATGCCTTCATGGCCCATACCGGGCCTTCGGTGCAGCTTCTGCTCGATACCGGGCATGCCGTTTGGGGCGGGGATGATCCGGTGCGGATCGCGACGCGCTATCGCGATCGCATCGGCCATGTCCATACCAAGGATATCCGCGCCGAGGTGCGCCGGACGGCGGAGGCCGAGGATTGGAGCTTCCTGAAAAGCGTGCTCAACGGCATCTATACCGTGCCGGGCGACGGCATGATCGACTTCGTGCCGATCTTCCGCGCGCTCGCCGGCTATTCCGGCTGGGTGGTGCTGGAGGCCGAGCAAGACCCCGCCAAGGCGAACCCCTATCGCTATGCGAGCCTCGGCCTAGCCAATCTCCGCCGCGATCTTCGCGAGGGAGGGCTTCTCTGATGGCCTCGCCGCTGCTCATCCACCCCAAGGCGCCGGACCAGGACGGGTTCATCCATCACATCACCCCGGCCTCCGCCGGCTGGGGCTATGTCGGCTTCTCCGTCCTGCGCCTGCCCGCACACAAGGTCGTCTCGCGGCCGACCGAGGGCAGCGAAGCCTGCCTCGTCATCCTCTCGGGCCGCGTGCGGATTGCGGCGGGCGATGAGGATTGCGGCCTGCTCGGCGAGCGGCAATCGGTTTTCGACGGTCTGCCCTGGTCA
Organism: Acidisoma sp. C75; assembly: GCF_054665095.1. Lineage (NCBI taxonomy): Bacteria > Pseudomonadati > Pseudomonadota > Alphaproteobacteria > Acetobacterales > Acidocellaceae > Acidisoma > Acidisoma sp. C75. The sequence continues at coordinate 95,903 of NZ_BAAFHD010000007.1, read as the reverse complement.
GTCTATATCCCCGCCCAGTCGCGCTGGACGGTGGAGGCGGAAACCGATGCCGAGGTCGCCATCTGCACCGCGCCCGCGCAAGGCCGGCTGCCCGCCCGCATCATCCCGCCTGCCGAGGTTGGCGAGGAAGTGCGCGGCAAGGGCACTAATACCCGGCATGTGCGCAATATCCTGCCCGATACCGCGGTTGCCGAAAGCCTGCTCGTCGTCGAGGTGATCACACCCGGGGGCAACTGGTCGAGCTATCCGCCGCACAAGCATGACGTGGACGATCCGCCGCGCGAGACCTATCTCGAAGAAACCTACTACCATCGGCTGAGGCGCGGCTCCGGCTTCGCTCTCCAGCGCGTCTATACCGATGACCGGTCATTGGACGAGACGATGGCGGTGGCGGATGGCGATGTGGTGCTGGTGCCGCGCGGCTACCATCCGGTCGGCGCGCCGCATGGCTTCGATCTCTTCTATCTCAACGTGATGGCGGGGCCGGTGCGCGAATGGCGCTTCACCATGTCCCCCGACCATGCCTTCCTCACCTGGTAATGGCGCAGACTTGGCCCTGGAGACGATGATGGATCTCGTTCAGCACTATATCGGAGGCGCCTTGACCTCCGGCTCCTCCACCCGCACCGCCAATGTCTATCAGCCGGCGGATGGCACGGTCGCCCGCCAGGTGGTGCTCGGCACGCCGGCGGATGTCGATAGCGCAGTGCGCGCGGCGGCCGCCGCTTTCCCGAAATGGGCGGCGACCCCGCCGCTCGCCCGGGCGCGGGTGATGTTCCGCTTTCGCGATCTGCTCGACCAGAATGCCAAGAAGCTCGCCGCCATCATCACCTCCGAACACGGCAAGGTGCTCTCCGATGCGCTGGGCGAAGTGACGCGCGGGATGGAGGTGGTGGAGTTTGCAACCGGCGTGCCCGAACTGCTCAAGGGTGATTTCACCGAGCAGGTGGGGCGGGACATCGATGCCTATTCCATGCGCCAACCCTTAGGCATTTGCGCCGGCATCACGCCCTTCAACTTCCCCGCCATGGTGCCGCTCTGGATGCTGCCGACGGCTTTGGCCTGCGGCAATTGCTTCATCCTCAAGCCTTCCGAGCGCGATCCTTCGGCCGCGCTCTTCATCGCCGACCTGCTGAAGCAGGCGGGGCTGCCGGATGGCGTCTTCAATGTCGTGCATGGGGACAAGGAAGTGGTGGACGCGATCCTTGAACATCCCGGCATCCATGCCGTGAGCTTCGTCGGCTCGACGCCGATTGCCGAATATATCCACCGCACCGGTACCGCGCATGGCAAGCGCGTGCAGGCGCTGGGTGGCGCGAAGAACCACGCCGTCATCATGCCGGATGCCGATCTCGACAAGACCGTCGATGCGCTGATGGGCGCGGGCTACGGCTCGGCCGGTGAGCGCTGCATGGCGATCTCGGTCGCGGTCGCGGTCGGTGGCGTGGGAGATAAGCTGGTCGAGGCGCTGGCCCCCCGCGTGCGGGCGCTGAAAGTCGGCCCTGGCACGGATGAGGCGAGCGAGATGGGCCCGCTCGTCACCCGCCAGCATCTCGAAAAGGTCACCGGCTATATCGATGCCGGCGTCGCGGAGGGGGCGAAGCTCGTCGTCGATGGGCGCGGGCTGAAGCTCCAGGGCTACGAAAGCGGCTATTTCCTCGGCGGCACGCTGTTCGACGATGTGAAGCCTGAGATGAAGATCTACCGCGAGGAAATCTTCGGCCCCGTGCTTTCGGTGGTGCGGGCGGATGATTTCGAAAGCGCGATCGATCTCGTCAACCGCCACGAATTCGGCAATGGCACGGCGATCTTCACGCGCGATGGCGATTCCGCGCGCACTTTCGCGCATCGCGTGCAGGCCGGCATGGTGGGCATCAACGTGCCGATCCCGGTGCCGATGGCCTTCCATTCCTTCGGCGGCTGGAAGCGCTCGCTGTTCGGCGATCACCATATGCACGGGCCGGAGGGTATTCGCTTCTTCACCCGCTACAAGGCAGTCACCTCCCGCTGGCCGACCGGCATTCGCGCCGGCGCCGATTTCATCATGCCGACGCTCGGGTAATCGGACGGCGAGGCGGATGAGCGATCATCCGCCTCATTCCGGTTACAGCCTTACCCAGCGTTCTTCCCGGCCGGAGAGCAATGCGGCGTCGATCACGCGCTGCACCTCATAGGCCTCGCGGAAATCCGCATAGGGCTTCGGCCCGCCGGCAAGCGCTTCGAGGAAGCCGCGGATTTCGATGACCTTGAGATCGTTGAAGCCGATCTGATGGCCGCCCGCGACGCAGAAGGCGCCATAGGGCGGATGCTCGGGGCCAGCCAGGATGGTGCGGAAGCCGTTGCGGGACCGATCGCGCTCCACCTTGTAGTAGCGAAGCTCGTTGAAGCGCTCCTGGCTGAAATGCAGCGCACCCTTTTCGCCGATGATCTCGAACTCGAGCTGCATCTGCCGGCCCGTCGCGAGCCAGCTCGTCTCGATCGTGCCGCGGCAGCCGCGGGCGAAACGCACCAGAAGCCGCGCCTGGTCATCCACCGCGACCGCGCGGCGCTCCGTGCTCCCCGGTAGCGGGCGTTCGCCGATCACCGTCTCGACATCGGCCGAGAGCGCCTCGATCGGGCCGAGCAGGAAGCGCGCCATGCCGATGATGTGGCTGCCGATATCGCCCAGGGCGCCGGCGCCGCCCCGCGGATCGAGCCGCCAGGTCCACGGCGTCTCCCGGTTGATCATGAAATCCTCGGCGTGGATGCCGCGGAAACCCCAGACCTGGCCCAACTCTCCGGCTTCGATCATCTCGCGCGCAAGCTGGAGGATGGGGTTGCAGATATAGTTGAAGCCGACTTGGGTGACGAGGCCGGCAGCTTCGGCCGCCTGCACCATGGCGAAGGCTTCCTCGGCGGTCGGTGCCAGCGGCTTTTCGCAATAGACGGGCTTGCCTGCGGCTAGCGCGGCAAGCGCGATCGGCGCATGCAGCGCATTGGGCGCGGTGATATCCACCACATCGACGGCCGGATCCGCGACGAGGGCTTGCCAGTCCCCGGTGGAGCGGGCGAAGCCGAGGCGCGCGGCGGCGGCGGCGGCGATCTCCTCCGTCGCATCTGCCAGCAGTTCGAGCCGCGGCTCCACGGGCAGATCGAAAACCCCGCCGACCGCGCGAAAGCCGAGCGCATGGGTGCGGCCCATGAAGCCGGAGCCCACCAGGCCAATTCGGATCGTTTGTTTCATATGCGCGTGCCTCCCGGAACGTTTGCTCTCTTTTGCCATGAGAAGAGGTCGAAGTCATGGGCATTTGGGAAATTTCGCCGCTCATGGCTAAGCTGCCCGCGCAAGCGATGGAGAGTGAGCGTGGCTGAGGCGAAGCTGAGTGCCTGGAACTTCTGTAGTGACAATGTGGCGCCGGTCGCGCCCGAGATCATGGCGGCGATCGTGGCGGCGAACCGGGACAATGTCTCCTCCTACGGCGCCGACCGGTGGACGCGCGATCTGTCCGCCCGCCTGGCCGAGATTTTCGAGACCGATCTGATTGCCCATCCGGTCGCCACCGGAACGGCTGCCAATGCGCTCGCGCTCGCCACCCTCGTTCCGTCCTACGGCGCGGTGTTCTGTGCGGAGGAGGCGCATATCAATACCGATGAATGCGGCGCGCCGGAATTCTTCAGCGGCGGCGCGAAGCTTCTCGGCTTGCCGAGTGCGGACGGGCGCATCACGCCGGATCAGGTCGTGGTGAAGCTCGCCCATGCCCGCTCGGGCGGCGTGCATTTCACCCAGCCGCGGGCGATCAGCATCACCCAGTCCACCGAATGGGGGGCCATCTATGGCCTCGCGGAGATTGCCGCCCTCGGCGCGCTGGCGCGGGCGGAGGGCCTGGCACTCCATATGGATGGCGCGCGCTTCGCCAATGCGCTCGTCGCCCTCGGCTGCACGCCGGCGGAGATGACGTGGAAGGCCGGCGTCACCGCGCTTTCCTTCGGTGCCACCAAGAACGGCGCGATGGCGGCCGAGGTCGTCATCTTCTTCAACCCGGCGGAGGCGCGCGGCTTCGAGGAGCGACGCAAGCGCGCGGCGCATCTCTGGTCCAAGCAACGCTACATGAGCGCTCAACTCCTCGCCTATCTGGAAGGCGATCTCTGGCTCCGCCACGCCCGCCACGCCAATGGTGAGGCCGCCCGGCTGGCCGCCGGCCTCGCCGATATCCCGGGCGTGCGCCTCTATCAGCCGGTCGCCGCCAACGAGGCTTTCGTCATCATGCCGGAAGGCATGGTCGCCGCCCTCGAGGCGGAGGGCTTCGCCTTTTATCGCTGGGAAGCGGAAACGCCGCCGGGCACGGCGATGATCCGCCTCGTCACCTCCTATGCGACCGAGCGGAGCGGCGTCGAGGCGTTCGTCGCCGCGGCGGCACGCCTCGGCAATCGCTGAGGGCGGGCGAGGGCAGGGGAGCGATCGGCGCCGCTACTTCACGGCGCCCATCGTCAGCCCGCGGGCGATATACTTATGCACGATGATGCCGCCGACGATCACCGGCGCGCAGACCATGGTGGAAGCCGCCATCACCTCGGGCCAGGGAATGACGTAGCCGCCGAGATAGGTCAGCACCACCGTCGATGCCGTGCGGGCCTCTGGCGAGGGCGTCAGGATGAAGGCGTAGAGCATGTCGTTCCAGGCGAAGATGCCGGACAGGATGGCCGAGACCGCGATGCCGGGTTTGACGAGCGGCAGCGCGATCTTGAGGAAGATCTTGAAGCGGCTGAGGCCATCGAGCTGCGCCGCTTCTTCGAGCGCCACCGGCACCGCGCTGAACTGATCGACGAGCAGCCAGACCACGAGCGGCACGATAAAGACCTGATAGACGAGGATGAGCACGATCGGATTGTTGATGAGGCCGAGCCAGGAGGCGGTGAGATAGAAGGGAATGAGCACGACGACGGGCACCAGCATCCAGTTCGTCACGTACCAGAACCACACGTCCCGCCGCCCGGCGAAGCGATAGCGGGCGATGCCGTAGGCCGCCGGCGCGCCGACGATGAGGCCAAGCCCCACCGCGCATGCCGTGACCAGCACGGAATTGACGAGGTTGGTCAGGATGTCGGTGTTGTTGATGGCATCGGCATAGGCCGCGAAGCTCGGCGTGAAGAACCACTTCGGCGGCATCGCGAAGAGATCGTTCTCGGTCTTGAGCGACCCCGCCACCATCCAATAAAGCGGGAACAGGATGACGACGAGCGCGACGATGATCGCGATCGCCTGAAGCAACCGGGGCAGAGAGAAGCGCGAGCCGGACATCAGTCCATCTCCCGGTAGAAGACGCGGATATAGATCCGGGCGAGCAGGATCGAGAGCACCAGCATGAGGATCGATTCCGCCGCGGCAAGGCCGACATCGAAGCCACGGAAAGCCATCCGCTCGATCTGCATAACGGCGGTTTCCGTGGCGGTTCCCGGGCCGCCCTTCTCGATCGTGTAGATCATGTCGAATTCCTTGATCGCGAAAGCGGTCTGGAAGACGAGGGCGGCGGTGATGCCGGGCCACATGAAGGGCAGCTGGATGGAGCGGAAGCGCGGCCACCAGCGCTCCGTCTCCAGCTCGGCCGCCTCGTCGATATCCTGCGGCACGGTGGAAAGGGCCGCGGAGAGCACGAGTGCCACGAAGGGCGTCCACTCCCAAACCTGCACGACGAGCACGGTGCCATAGGCGGAAAGCGGACGGCCGAGCCAGTCGAGTGCGGGGATGCCGATGAGGCCGAGCAGATGGTTGATGATGCCGAGCTGCTGGTTGAACATGAGCTGGGTCAGCAGCCCCACCACCGAGGGGGTGATGGCGATCGGGATAACGAGGCAAATCTGCAGCAAGCGGCGCAGCACGGCGAGGTGCGGGCTGTCGAGCGCGAGGGCGATCATCATCCCGAGGATGAGTTCGATCGGCAGGGTGATGAGGATCAGAAACAGCGTCCGCAGCACCGAATTGCCGAAGTCGCTGGAGGTGAAGGCATGGGCGTAGTTGTGCAGGCCGCCGAAGCTTGGGCCCTCCATGCCCATCACCCAGTTCTGGAAGGAGGCGATCAGCGTATAGATCGTCGGGTAGAGGCCGATCGCCACCAGGAGCAGAACCGAGGGCAGGATGAAGAACCACGGCTCCATCTTCTCCTTCCAGGAAGAGGGAGCCGCGGGCATCGGGGGCGCGCGGCGGTCTGCTCCGTCACTCATCCGTCTGCTCCGCGCGCCTTGCCGTCATGCCGTCCTTCGCCGTCTTACTTGTAGAGCGACATCGCCGCTTCGGGGTTGTTCACCTTGCTCCAGCACTTCGACGAATCCATGTAGCCGCTGAGATCCTTCTGCATGCTGTCGAGCCCCGCCTGCACCGCGACCTGCCCGAGTTCGATCCGCGAACCCCAATCGGAGACGATATCCGAGAAGCGGGGATAGCAGCCGAGCTGCGGGCGCCAATCCGGCACCGTCGATGTCTGCCAGGTGGCGACCATCGGCGCGAGGTTGGGGAACTTCGCCTGGATCGCCGGGTCTTCATCGGCGCTCTGGCGGGCCACCACCGCGCCGCCCTCGATCAGCGGCTTGGCCATTTCCTTCGAGGTCAGCCATTGGATGAAGAGATAGGCCGCATCCTGGTGCTTCTTGTTGACCTGGGCGCTCACCATATAGGCGAAGCCGCCGAAGGCCGAGTAGCCGCCCTTGGGGCCCTTCGGCTCAGGCGCGATGCCGAGATCGGCGCCGAGGCCGGAGGCCGCGAGCGTCGGGTAGAAGGCGGACCACTCGGTGATCATCGCGACCTTCTTTTGCGCGAACATCTCGACGACCTGGCTGTGGTCGTCGGAAACGATGCCGTCCGGCATGTATTTCAGCAGGCTCTGGCGGAAATTGATGCCATCGACGGCCTCGGGCGCGTTCACCACCACCTTCTTGTTGGCATAATCGAGGAAGCGGCCGCCCCAGGGCCAGAGGAAGCGGGCGAAGGCGTCGGCCGTCTGCGTCTCGCCGCGCGCGGATTGCAGCGCATAGCCGTAAACACCCTTGGTCTTGTCGGTGAGCTTGGGCAGGTAGGTGTTTTCGAGATCTGCCCAGGTGGTGGGCGGGGCATCGAAGCCGGCCGCTTTCAGCATCGCCTTGTTGTAGTAGAGCAGGCCGGCATAGGAATCGAAGGGCAGGCCGTAGAGCTTGTTATCCACCGTGAAGCTCGCGAGCCAGACGGGGAAGAAGTCCTTCATGTCGAGCGCGGGATCGGCGAGCTTGGCATTGTCGGTGAACTTGGAGAGGGGAACGACCCAGCCCGGATCGGCGAAGTTCACCGGCCACACCACGTCCGAGAGAATCGCGTCGAACTGCTGGCTTTTCGAGATGAAGTTCAGCGTCTCTTCCTTGAGGGTGTCCTCATAGGGGAAGATGTTCCAGCGGACGTGAATGCCCGTCTCTTTCTCGAATTGCGGCGTCAGCTGCTGCGCCGCCTTGTAGCTCGGCCGGTCGAGCCCGACGACGGTGATGGTGGTGCCCTTGAAGGGCGCGGCGGCCTGCTGCAGGCTCCATGCATGCGCCTGGCCGGTGCCGGCACAAAGCGCCGCTGCGGCGGCGAGACCCAAACCCAAGCGTTTCACGCGCAATCCTCCCCTGATGCGCGGGGCTTGTGCCCCGCAGTTGAACAGTCCTTCGGCCGCGCCGCCCAGATGCTGGGTGCGGCACGGCACGATCCGAACGAATTGTTAACCGTAACACAATCCTGTATTGGGGCGATGTCAAGAGACGGCTGTACCGTTTCGACGAGGTGCCCAAGGGAGGGACGCAATGGCTGAGGTCGGCATCGAGCGCCTGCACAAAAGCTTCGGGGAAACCCGGGTGTTGAACGATATTTCGATGCAGATCCGTCATGGGGAATTCATGGTTTTTGTCGGCCCCTCGGGCTGCGGCAAAACCACGCTGCTGCGCAGCATCGCCGGGCTCGAAAAGCCGAGCGCGGGGCAGATCATGATCGGTGGCGAGGATGTGACGGCCTGGCCGCCGGCGCGGCGCGGCGTTTCCATGGTGTTCCAGTCCTACGCGCTCTACCCGCATATGTCGGTGCGCGAGAATATCGCCTTCGGGCTGAAGGTGGCGGAGGTTCCGAAGGAGGAGATCGCCCGCCGCGTCAGCGATGCGGCGACGATCCTGCAGATCAGCCACCTCCTCGATCGGCGGCCGAAGGAGCTATCGGGCGGGCAGCGCCAGCGCGTCGCCATCGGCCGCTCTATCGTCAAGCAGCCCAAGGCCTTCCTCTTCGATGAGCCGCTCTCCAATCTCGACGCCGAGCTTCGCGTGCAGATGCGCGTCGAACTCGTCGGCCTGCATGAGCGGCTGGGCGCGACCATGATCTATGTGACGCATGACCAGATCGAGGCGATGACGATGGCGGACCGTATCGCCGTGCTCAATCGCGGCGAGGTGGAGCAGATCGGCCCGCCGCTCGAACTCTATCGCCAGCCGCGCAACCTCTTCGTCGCGACCTTCATCGGCTCGCCCAAGATGAACATCCTGCCCGCGGTGGTACGGGCCGTGGGGCCGGAGGGCGTTACCGTGGGCCTGCCGAACGGCGCGACGCTCACGGTGCCCGTCTCGGCGGAAGGGATCGTCGAGGGGCAGAGCCTCAAGCTCGGCCTTCGCCCGGAGCATATCGGCATCGGCGAGGCGGTGGGCGGCGCGGGGGAAGCCTTCGTGCCGGCGCGGGCGGATCTCGTCGAGCATCTGGGGGGCGAGATCCTCGCCCATGTGCGGCTCGCGGATGGTACGGCCCTCGATGTCAAAACCCACGGCCACGGCGATGTCGGCCGGGCGAGCGAGATGCAACTCGGCCTGCGCGGCGAACTCGCCTATCTCTTCGACGAGAGCGGCCGCTGCCTGCCCGCGCTCCACTCGCGGGACATCGCCGCCTGAGGCGGCAGGCTCAGCCGCCCGATGCCGGCCCGGTCGCGACCGCGCTGATGGCGTTGTAGGGGCTGCCTTGCTTGATGCGCGTGCTGATCACCAGATAGAGGATCACCCGCTTCTCGGGGTCGAGCAGGCGATAGACTTCGAGGTTCTTGAACAGCACCGAGAGCGCGGCGGAAAAGACCCGCTGCTTCTTGGGCAGGCTTTCGGGGTAGGCAACCGGCCCCGTTGCCCGGCAGGCGATGGAGAAGCGGGAGGGATCTTCGGCAAGCCCGACGCTGCCCGCGATCCCGCCCGTCGCCGCGTGGGAGACGTAGCAGGAGACGTTGGGCACGGCCGGATCGTCATACCGGTCGATCACCACGCGGTCATTGGCGCCGAGGATGCGAAAGGTCGTATCCACCGAGCCGATGCGGCTTTGCGCCCGCGCGGCGGGGAGGATCGGCAGGGTGAGGGCCGCCGCCATCAGGCCCATCAGCCCAATCCGCGCCAGCCGCCGCCCGATCCCCGCACGCCTCATTCAAGTTCCTCCGCCATCACCGGCTGCACGCGCACGGCATTGCCGCGCCATACATAGTCCCGCCTGGCCCAGGCGTAAGCCCAGACCGCCGGAAAGAGGCAATCGCGCAGCGCGAAGGCGAGGAGCAGGCGGGAGGAGACGAACCAGCCCGAACGCCGGGCGAGCAGCAGTTCCGGCCCATACCAGAGGCCGAAGAGGCCGGCCGCCACCATGGCGACGTTGATATTCGCCGCCCAAGCCGCGCTGATCCCGGCGATCATCGGAAGACAGGCGCCGGTCAGCACCTCGGGCGCGAACATCAGCGGAAAGGTCGAGCGGCGCAGCATCGCCCAGCGCGCCTGGCGGGACCAGACCTCCGCCACCCGGCGCGTGCCGAGAGGCTGCGGGAAGGGGTGATCGACCAGATGCACCTTCCGCCCGGCGGCGCGCACCAGCTTGGTGAAGGCCGCGTCTTCGGCAAGCTCGGTGCCGAGAGCGCGCAGCAGGCCGCCCGCCTCGTCCACCAGCGCGCGCTGCATCAGCATGCTCTTGCCCTGGGCGAAGCCATGGCCGAGCGCCTCGCCGACATATTGCCAGCGGGCCTGGAAGGTATTGAGAAAGGCGCATTCCAGTTCGGCGCCGAAATCGGCGGGTGCCGCGCCGATCGGCATGGAGCAGACGAGGCCCGAATCGGCCTGCCAGCGGCTCATCATCTGCTGGATGTAATCCCGCGGCATCAGCACGTTGCTATCCGCCATGATGACCCAGGGGAAGCGCGCCGCATCCCAGGCCTTGAGGCAGTTGTTGAGCTTGGGATTGGCGGTGCTGCGGTTGCGCCCGATCAGCAACTGGGCCGGCACGGCAGGATGCTCCGCCATCAGCCGATGCACGAGGCCGATGACCGGGTCATCCTCATCCTCGACGCAGAAGAGGATCTCGTAAGCCGGGTAATCGAGCTCAAAGGTCGAGCGGAGCGTTTCCCGCTCGAAATTGTTGATCCGGCAGAGCGGCCGGATGATGGTGACGCCCGCGGCCTCCGTGGGGCTGGGCGGGGGCACGGCGGCGCCGGGCCGCGGCAGGCGCCGCGCGGCAATGGCGAGGCCGGTCAGGTTTACGCAGGTAGCGGCCGCGCAGTAGAGGGCCGCCGCTTGGGCGAAGCTCATCGCTCTCGAACTCCGGGAGCCGGGCAGGCCCCGCGCAAGCGCGGCCCCGCCGGGGCGTTGACTGCCGCCCTTTGGTACAGAACGCCCCCTCTTTGTCCAACGCTTCCGCGCGGCAAGCGATGACAGAACCGAGACATCTTCGGCCGCGCACCTCGCGTGCGGCAACCGAGCCCTGCCGCTTCGCCTGGCGCGGGCTAGGCGCGACGGCGCTGCCGCGCAGAGCGGGGATGGGGCGCGGGGCGCCGCGCGCGGCCCATGCGCCCGCCCAGCATGCCAAGGCCGAGGGCGAGCAGGGTGGCGAGCGCCGGGTGGCGGCGCGCCTGCTCCCCGGCCTCATGGCAGCCGCGTTCCACCTGCGTCGCCCAATCGGTCGCGACCGGCATCACCCGCTGCGTCAAAAACGCGTGTGCCGCGCGCGGGCCGGAGCCGGGCTTTTCCGTGAGATAGGATGGGCTGACCATGAGTTTCTCCCCTTTGCCTGAGAACTGGCGCGGCGGCCCGGCAAATCAAGCGCCATTGCTCAATCCGGCAAGCTCCCCAACTCCGGCGGGCAGGGGTGGCGAGGCTTATGGCTGCGCTGTCCATCGCCCGCGGCCGCAGCAGGGGGGAATTCATGACCGGACGTCTCACGCACAAACCCTATCAGGGCCCGTCCGGCGGATGGGGTTCGGCACGCTCTGTCGCCAATATCCTGCGGCGCGAGGGCGTGCCGCTCAGCGGCCCGCTGGTCCTGCAGCGGCAGAACAAGGTGGATGGCTTCCAATGCGTGAGCTGCGCCTGGGCGAAGCCGGCATCGCCGCTGCCGCTCGAATTCTGCGAGAACGGCGCCAAGGCGACGGCTTGGGAGATCACCACCCACCGCGCCGGGCCGGAATTCTTTGCCGAGCACAGCGTCTCCAAGATGCTGAGCTGGGAAGACTACGATCTGGAGCAGGCCGGCCGGCTCACCCATCCGCTGCGCTACGATCCGGCAACCGACCATTACCGGCCCTGCAGCTGGGAGAGCGCTTTTCGGGAAATCGGCGCGGCGCTCGGCGGCGTGCAGGACCGCAAGAAGGTGGTCTTCTATTCCTCGGGCCGCAGCTCCAACGAGGCGAGCTATCTCTACGGCCTGCTCGCTCGGCTCTATGGCAACAACAACCTGCCCGACAGTTCGAATATGTGCCACGAGACGACCTCGGTCGCCTTGCCGGAAAGCATCGGCGTGCCCGTCGGCACCACCACGCTCGACGATTTCGCCAAATCCGACTGCATCTTCTTCTTCGGCCAGAATGTCGGCAGCAACAGCCCGCGCATGCTGCACGCGCTGCAGGAAGCGGCCGAGCGCGGCGTGCCGATCATCAGCTACAACCCCCTGCGTGAGCGTGGGTTGGAGCGCTTCACCAACCCGCAATCGCCGGTCGAGATGCTCACCGGGCGAGAGACGCGCATCAGCAGCCAATACCATCAGGTCAAGGCGGGCGGGGATCTCGCGGCCATCACCGGCATCTGCAAGCGGCTGCTCGATCTCGATCGGGAAGCGCGGGAAGCGGGCCGGGCGCCGATCGTCGATGATGTGTTCATCGCCCAGCACACGGTGGGCTTCGAGACTTTCGTGGAATGGCTCGGCCGCCAGGATTGGGCGGAGCTTGAGCGCCGCTCGGGGCTGACCTTCGCTGCCTTCGACGCGACGGCGACCGTCTATGCCCGCGCCCATGCCGTGATGGGCATCTACGGCATGGGGTTGACGCAGCATCGCGCCGGCGTCGAAACCGTGCAGATGCTCGTCAATCTCCTGCTCTTGCGGGGCAATATCGGCAAGCCGGGCGCCGGCATCTGCCCGGTGCGCGGGCATTCCAATGTGCAGGGGCAACGCACCGTCGGCATCACCGAGAAGCCGAAGCTCGTGCCGATGGACCGCCTCGCCGAGCAGTACGGCTTCGAGCCGCCGCGCGACGAGGGGATGAATACGATCGATGTGGTGGAGGCGCTCCTGGCCGGGGAACTCGAAGCCTTCATCGGCCTCGGCGGCAATTTCGCCCGTGCGATCCCCGATCAAGGGCGCACCGATCCGCGCTGGCGGGATCTCGGGCTCACCGTGCATATCGCCACCAAACTCAACTGCTCCCACCTGCTGCCGGGCAAGGTCTGCTACCTGCTGCCGGTGCTCGGGCGGACGGAGTTCGACGTGCAGAGGACGGGCCAGCAGTCGCTCTCGATGGAAGACAGCACCTCCTGCATTCATGGGTCACGCGGCGTGCGCCCGCCGCCGGGGCGCCATCTCAAGAGCGAGATCGAGATCGTCGCCCGCATCGCCATGGCAACGCTCGATCCGAACCCCAAAGTTCCATGGCAGGGCTGGATGGATGACTATTCGACGATCCGCTCCTCGATCGGGGAGACCTATCCTGAAATCTTTTACGATTACGAGCGCCGCATGTGGGAGCCGGGCGGCTTCCACCGGCCGCTGCCGGCGCGCGAGCGCGTGTGGCACACAGCCTCCGGTAAAGCCACCATCATCACACCGAAAGCCCTCGACGAGGATCCCGACATGCCCGAGCAGAGGCCAGACGGGCTTCGGATGATCACGCTCCGCAGCAACGACCAGTTCAACACCACCGTCTATGGCTATAGCGACCGTTTCCGCGGGATCGATGGCAGCCGCATGGTCATCTTCATGAACCGCGACGATATGGAGCGGCTGGAGTTGCGCGAGGGCGAGAGGGTCAAGGCCGTCACGCAATCGACGGATGGGCACCATCGGGAACTGCCGGGCTTGCAGGTCGTTCCGTATGATATCCCGGCCGGCTGCGTCGGCGCCTATTACCCGGAGGCGAATGTCCTGCTGCCGGCCGGGCATTACGCAACCGGCAGCAAGACCCCGGCGGCGAAATCCATCCCTGTGCTCGTGCAGAAGCTGGCCGGGTAGAGCGCGGCGCGGCTCGGCCGGATCGAAAGCCCCGTCCGTGGGCGGGCCTTCGGCCGACGCCCGCGATCCTTGCTCGCCGCGGGGATGCGCGATCAACGGGCGCGCGTCCGCTCGCGCGCTGTTGAGGCTCGGGCGTCGGATCCGCGTCAGGCTTGGGCTTTTCGCCTCGCCCCGAGCCCGCACATGCAGCAGGCAAGAGATGGTGGAGACGAGATGCGACGCTTAGCCCTGATGCTCGCGGTGCTTCCTTTGGCCGGCTGCGGCTATGGCGCCTCGCGCATGGCCCATCAGGCCCAGATCAGCATGATCGGCATGAGCGAGGCCGATCTCCTCTCCTGCGCTGGCCCGCCTGCCAAGCAGACGCGGCTGAACCCGGAAGCGGTTGTCGATACCTATGGCTATAGCCCCGGCTCCAGCAACGGCTTCACCCTCACCCTGCCGCTTACCCTCGGCGGTGTCTCGCTCGGCGCCTCGGGCACCACCTGCACCGCCGATGTCCGCATCGTCGATCATCGGGTGACGGAGGTACATTATACCGGCGCGGATGACATGACGATCGGTGAGGATGGTGTCTGCGCCCCGATCTTCCGGGGCTGTCTGCGCCAGCCCGAGGCGACGATGGTGCCGGATGTCAGCAAGGCTTACGACAAAGCTTCGGCCTTCTCCTCGCCCGCCGTGCCGGCCCAGCCGCCAGCGGCGGAGATCATGGCGCCACCCGCCCAAGCCGGAGTGGTGCCGGGGAAATAGGCGCGCGTGTCTGCTGCTCGTCGCGCTAAGGCTTCTTAGGGAGGGCTGATCAGCGCCGTCTGGTAGGCGGGGGGCGTCGCCAGCAGGAATTGCGCGGCCTGCATGTCGAGATCGGAGCCGAGGGCGGCCGGGCAGGCATCGCGCAGGCGCAGAATCTCGTCCAGGCTGATGCCCGGCCGGGCGCGGCGTTCCTCCAGCAGTGTGCCGGCCATCGGCTGGCTGCCGGCGCTCAGGGCCTCCAACTGGCTTTCGGCCGCGTTCGTGCCGCCACTGGTGCAAACCTGGGGCATCACGCCGAGCCCCTGGAGCGGCCAGCCGAGCGGGGCGAGCAGCAGCGCCCAGGTCACCAGCAGATGCCCGCCATCGGGCAGGGCGGTTGCCGCCTGCACTAGGCCCTTGCCGAAGGTCGCGCTGCCGATGACGACGGCACGGCGGTTGTCCGCCAGGGCCGCCGCCAATACCTCTGCGGCGCTCGCCGTACGCCCATCCACCAGCACGGTAATGGGCAGGCCCCTCACCATATCCTGGCCATCGCCGCGCCAGACCTGATCCGATTCAGGATCGCGCCCCTGGGCGCGGGCGATCATCCCCTGGGGAACCAGCATGTCGGCGATGCCGACCGCCTGTTCGAGTAGCCCACCGCGATTGCCGCGCAGGTCGATGATCAGGCCAGCGGGGGGCGCTGGGCTTTGCATGGCCCGCGCCAGTTGCAGGCGGAACCCTTCCGCCGTTCCCGGTTCGAAACCGGTGATGCGCAGCAGCAGCGCATGCCCGGCCGCGGTCGCGAATACGGTTTGCGGAATCTGCGCCGCGCGGCGCAGCGGCAGGTTGCGCACATGCCCGCGGCCGGAGGAGAGCCGCAGCGTTACGACCGATCCAGCTTCCCCGGCCAAGGCGCCGTTCAGAGAATAGAGATCCTCGCCCCGCGTCGGCACGCCGTCGATCGCCAGCACATGCTCGCCCACGGTGAGCCCCGCTTGCGCCGCCGGGCCGCCGGGCTCCACGCTGCCGATCACCGCCTGACGGCCGACGCGGTTGATGGTGAAGCCGAGATCGGCGGGGGGCATGTCGGTCGTGCGGGAATCGGGGGCGACGTAGCGCGAATAGGGGTCGAGGTGATTGAACAACTCGTCGAAGAAATTACTGATAATGCCGCCCATGCCCGCTTCCGCGATGGCGGGCGAGAGGCTGGCGGCCTTGGTGCAGAGGAGGGCGGCGAGTTTGGCCCAGGCTTGCGCATCCTTCGCTTTCGGTAGCGGCAGGCTGAGCACCGGCTGGCCACGATCATAGAGCGCGAAGCTCTGCGCGGTCATGCCGGGGGAGAGCGAGGGATCAAGCGCCGTCAGCCCGCGCAAGCCCCAGAGCGTGAGATCGGCGAGCGGGATGGGCGCCAGCGTGCGCGGCTCCATGAAGGCGAAGGCGGTGGCATAGACACCGGCCGCGAGGTTTTCATTCCACCCCGCTTGTGCCTCGGCCCGTAGCGGCAGACCGAGGAAGAGGCAGACGAGAACGGCGTGCCGCCTCACTGTGCGCGTGTACGGGCCTTGCGGGCGCCGCCTCGTCCCACGCCGGAAGGCGTCGCCCCGCCGGGGCGGCCTAATGCGCGATCGGCCCCGCCCGCGATCTGAAAGAGCAGGCCGCCCGTTACCGGCTTCGCCTCGATCAGCCGCACGCTGACCGCCTGGGCCAAGTGGAACACCACCCTGCTTCGCTTGCCGCTCAGGCTTTGGCTCGCTTCGTCATGCATCCAGAAATCATCGGGAAGCCCGCTTAGCGGAATCATTCCGCTCGCGCCGGTTTCGCTCAAGGTAACGAAGAGGCCGAAGCGCGTCACACCGGAAATCCGCGCATCAAACATGCAGCCGATCTTGTCGGCCATGAAGGCCGCCATGTAGCGGTCGATCGCATCGCGCTCCGCCTGGGCGGCGCGCCGCTCGGTCGCGGTGATATGCGCCGCGGTATCCTCCAACTGCGCGGCTTCCTCGGCGCGGAGCCCGTCATTGCCGAGATCGAGGCCGGCGATGAGCGAGCGATGCACCAGCAGATCGGCATAACGGCGGATCGGGCTCGTGAAATGCGCGTAGCGGGTGAGGGCGAGGCCGAAATGGCCGATATTCTCGGGCGCATACTCCGCCTGGGATTGGCTGCGCAGCACCGCATCGTTGACGAGCGGCGCCTCATCGGTGCCCGAGACGCGGCTCAGCACGGCGTCGAGGTCTCGCGGATGCACCTGGTCCCCGGGCGGCAGAGAAATGTTCATGCCATGCAGATAGGTACGCAGCGCGGTGAGTTTAACCTCGGAAGGCGGGGCATGGACACGATAAACCACCGGGCGGTGCAGCCGCTCCAACTCCTCCGCGGCCGCGATATTGGCGAGCACCATGAATTCCTCGATCAGCCGGTGGCTGTCGAGCCGGATGCGCTTGGTGACGCTCTGCACCCGCCCCTCGCGGTCGAGCGCCACCTTGTATTCCGGCAGGTCGAGATCGAGCGTGCCGCGCCTGCGGCGCGCGCCGAGCAGGGCGGCATAGGCGGCGTAGAGTTCCTGAAGCGGAATACCCGGCAAAGCCCGCCCGCTCTCTCGCGCCTCCTGCACCTCCTCATAGGTCAGCCGCGCGGCGGAGCGCATGAGCCCGCGCCCGAAACGATGGCGGCGCTTGCTGCCGTCCGCCGCAAGCCAGATCTCCGCGAAGAGGCAGGCGCGGTCCTCCTGCGGGCGCAGGCTGCACCAGCCGTTGGAGAGGGCCTCGGGCAGCATCGGCACCACGCGATCGGGGAAATAGACCGAGTTGCCGCGCAGGCGCGCCGCGCGGTCGAGCGCGCTGCCGCTCTTTACGTAATGGGAAACATCGGCGATGGCGATGATGAGGCGGAAGCCATCCTCGGCGGGCTCGGCGAAAACGGCGTCATCGAAATCCCGCGCGTCCGCGCCGTCGATGGTGATGAGCGGCAGGCTCCGCAGATCCTCCCGCCCTTCGGGCGAGGCCCCGCGCGCATGCGCCGCCTCGGCCAGCGCCTCCTCGGGAAAGGTCTCGGGGATATCGAGGGTCGCGATCACCAGCAGGCTCACCGCGCGGGCGGCGGATGCATCGCCGAGGCGCTCGATGACGCGGGCGGGCTTGAGGCCGAGCCCGCCCATGGGCAGCGGCTCGCCCCGCACGATCTCGCCATCCGCGGCGCCGAGATCCTCGCCCGGCGGCACCACCCATTCGGCCTTCACCCGCTTATCGGTCGGCTCGATGCGCATGAGGCTGCCGCGGCGGCGGAAGATGCCGATGACGCGGCCCGGCGTGCCTTCGATCCGGCGGAGCGTGCGGCCCTCGTATTTGCGCGCGCCGGCGGCGCTGCCGATCGGGCGGATGCGGGCGAGCACCCGCGCGCCGGGGGCGAGGGCGGGCTGGCCACGCCCTTCGGGCTGCATGAAGATGGTGGGCGCGGGCCCCTGGCCGCGCCACTCCGCCGGCCGGCCGATCGGGTCGCCCTCGGTATCGATGCCGGTGATCTCGACGATGATCGCTTCCGGCAGCCGGGCGGTATGGCGGCGGCTGAGCTGCCCCACCCGCGGCTCGGCGCTGCGGCCTGCGGTGGGCGGCAGTGCGCCGTGCGGGGCGGTGAAGCGGCGATGCCCGGCGGGCGCCACCTCCCCGCGTGCCGCCATATCCTTCAGCACCTGCTTCATCGCCACCCGATGCTCGGGCCCCAGGCTGAAGGCGCGCAGCACCTCCCGCTTGCCGACGCGGCCGGCATTCTCGGCGAGGAAGCTGCGGATCTCCTCCCGGCTCGGAAACGGGCGGGAGGCCGCCTGCGGCTGGGCGTCCCGCTTGCTCTTCGGCTTCTTGCGGGCGGTCTTGGTCACCGTGCGGTCAGTCCGCCGCGGAGCGTTTGGCGCTCGTCTTCGGCGCGGCCTTGGCAGCACCAACCTTGGCGGCCCCCGGCTTGGCGGCGCGCACTTTGCCGGCCGCAGCCTCTGCCTTCGCTTTGGTCTGGCCCTTGGCGGTGGCGGTCGCCTCGGCCGCCGGCTTGGCGGGCTTGGCCCCGCGCGCGGCGGGCTTCGCCTTCGCCGCCGCGCCTCTGCCGGCCGCACCCTTCGGTTTGAGTTCCTTGCCCTTCTCGGCGAGCAGCGCCACCGCCTGTTCCAGCGTGATATCGTCCATCGGCAGGTTGCGCGGCAGGGTGGCGACGATCTTGCCATGCTGGGCATAGGGCCCGAAGCGGCCCTTCTTCACCTGGATCGGCTCGCCATCCTTGGGATGGGCGCCGAGGCTGCGGACCGAGGCGAGCTTCTTGGCGAGCAGATCGACCGCCCGATTGGCGCCGACCGCCAGCACGTCGTCATCCCGGTCGAGCGAGGCATAGACCGAGCCCATGCGGATATAGGGGCCGAAGCGGCCGATCGCGGCTTCCATCGGCTCGCCGGTTTCCGGGTGGATGCCGATGAGGCGGGGCAGGGTGAGAAGGCCGAGCGCCTGGTCCAGCGTAATCGTCTCGCCATCCAGCCCGCGCGGGAGGGACATGCGCTTGGGCTTTTCCGCCTTCGCCTTCTTGTCCTTCCGGTCTTCCGCCGGGGCCGGCTCGCCGAGCTGGACGTAGAGCCCATAGGGGCCGCGCCGCACCGTGACCTCTTCGCCCGTGGCAGGGTCCTGGCCCAGCACGCGCAGGCCTTCCTTCAGCGTCTCCTCGCCTTCCTCGCCACCCGAGACCGCGAGGCGGCGGGTATACTGGCATTCGGGATAGTTGGAGCAGCCGATGAAGCTGCCATGCCGGCCGAGCTTGAGGCCGAGCCGCCCCGTGCCGCAGGCGGGGCAGGCGCGGGGATCGGCGCCATCCTCCTTGGCGGGGAAGAAGTGCGGGCCGAGATCGTCATCCAAAGCGTTAATGACATCTGAGATCTTGAGGTCGCGGGTCTGCTCCACAGCTTCCGAGAAATCATGCCAGAAGGCGCGCATCACCGCCCGCCAATCGGCGCCGCCGGCGGAGATTTCGTCGAGCTTCTCTTCAAGGTCGGCGGTGAAGCCGTAATCGACGTAGCGGTTGAAGAAACTCGTGAGGAAGGCGGTCACCAGCCGGCCGCGATCCTCGGGGATCAGCCGCTTCTGTTCGAGCCGGACGTAATTGCGGTCCCGCAGCACGGAGAGCGTGGAGGCGTAGGTGGAGGGGCGGCCGATGCCGAGTTCCTCCATCTTCTTGACCAGGGATGCCTCCGTATAGCGCGGCGGCGGCTGGGTGAAATGCTGGCTCGCCCGCACCTCCCGCCGGGTCAGCGGGTCGCCCTCGGCCATCGGCGGCAGCACGCGGCTTTCGTCATCGGCGTCGTCCGGCTCGTCGCGGTCCTCGCGGTAGAGCTTGAGGAAGCCGTCGAAAGCCAGCAGCGAGCCATTGGCGCGCAACGTCTGGCCGCCGGCATCCGTCATGTCCACCACCACCTGGTCGAACTCGGCCTGCGCCATCTGGGAAGCGACCGCGCGCTTCCAGATCAGCTCGTAGAGCCGCGCCTGATCGGGGGAGAGGAAGCGGGCCATATCCTCGGGCCGGCGCCGCACATCGGTCGGCCGCACCGCCTCATGCGCTTCCTGGGCGTTCTTCGCCTTGGTGCTGTATTCCCGCGGTACGGCGGGCAGATAGTCGCCGCCATATTCGACCTTCACATGGTCGCGAATGGCGTGGATCGCCTCGCGCGCCATCTGCACGCCATCGGTTCGCATATAGGTGATGAGGCCGACCGTCTCGCCGCCGAGATCCACGCCCTCGTAGAGCTGCTGGGCCACCCGCATGGTGGCCTGCGCGCCGAAGCCGAGCTTGCGGCTCGCCTCCTGCTGCAGCGTCGAGGTCGTGAAGGGCGGCATCGGATTGCGCCGGGCGCGCCGCCGCTCGATTTTGGTGACGGAGAAGTCGCCAGCCGCGACCCGGGCACGCGCGGCCTCGGCGGCCGCGGCGTTCGCAAGATCGAACTGGTCGAGCTTGCGGCCGCCCAGATGCGTCAGCCGTGCCGTAAAGGGCGCGCCGGCCGGCGTCGCCAGCAGGGCTTCGATCGTCCAGTATTCGCGTGCCCGGAAAGCCTCGATCTCGGCTTCGCGCTCGCAGACCAGGCGGAGTGCGACGGATTGCACGCGGCCCGCGCTGCGGCTGCCCGGCAGCTTCCGCCAGAGCACGGGGGAGAGGGTGAAGCCCACGAGGTAATCGAGGGCGCGGCGGGCGAGATAAGCTTCGATGAGCGGCTGGTCCAGCTCGCGCGGCGCCCGCATCGCCGCGGTGACGGCGTTGCGGGTGATCTCGTTGAAGGTGACACGGCGGACCGTCACGCCCTTCAGCGCGCGCCGCTCTTCCAGCATCGCCCGGACATGCCAGGAAATCGCCTCGCCTTCCCGGTCCGGGTCGGTCGCGAGATAGAGGGTGGTGCCGCTCTTGATGGATTTGGCGATGGCCGAGACCTGGCGGCTGCCGCGCTCATCGGCCTCCCAGTCCATCGCGAAATCCTCGTCCGGGCGCACGCTGCCATCCTTGGGCGGCAGATCGCGCACATGGCCGAAGCTCGCGAGAACAGTGTAGCCATCGCCAAGATACTTGTTGATGGTCTTGGCCTTGGCGGGGGATTCGACGACGACGACGTCCGACATGCTGATCCTGACTAGGCGGTCTCACCACCCCGCATCGGCCAGCCGCACGACCCGGTTGCCTGGCAGGGATTCGATCATTCCGCCCAGTTCCAGATCGAGCAGGGCGGCCAGAAGGGCGGTCCTTGTGGTGAACTGGCAGTGTCGGAGCAGATCGTCAACCGATGTCGGCGCCGCGCCGAGCGCGGACAGGACGGCATCCCGTATTTCGCGGGCCTCGGCCGGGCTCGGGGCGGGCTCCTCGGCGAAGCTGCCCGGCGGCTCCTCTGCGGGCTCCTCGGCGGCCTCCGGCCGAGCGCGATCGGCCAGCCGATCGCCGAGATGGGCGAGGATATCCGCCGCCGTTTCGACGAGCGGGGCACCCTGGCGGATGAGGTCGTTGGCACCCTGGGAGCGCGGGTCGAGTGGCGAGCCGGGCACCGCGAAGACCTCCCGCCCGGCTTCCAGCGCAAGGCGGGCGGTGATCAGGCTGCCCGATTGCCGCGCCGCCTCGACGACGACGACGCCGAGCGAAAGCCCGGCGATGAGGCGGTTGCGGCGCGGGAAGTGGCGCGCCTGCGGCTCGGTGCCGAGCGGCGCCTCGGTCATCACGACGCCGCGTGCCGCGATTCGGGCCTGCAGGCCGGCATGCTGGGGCGGGTAGGGTTTATCGAGCCCGCCGGCGACGGCGGCGATCGTCACGCCCTGCGGCAGGCTGAGGGCTGCTTCATGCGCCGCGCCGTCGATGCCGCGCGCCATGCCCGAGACGACGCCGACACCCGCTTCCGCGAGGCCGCGCGCAATCGCGGCGGCGATATGCTGGCCGTTGAGGGAGGCGTTGCGGCTGCCGACCACGCCGATCAAGCCGCCCCTGCAATGGGCAGGATCGCCGAGGATGGCAAGCGCGGGCGGCGGATCGGCCAGCTGGCGCAGCAGGCGCGGATAATCCGCCATATGCGGCATGAGGATGCGGCCGCCGAGCCGGTCGGTCGCGGCGATCTCATCCTCGATCGCGCCGATCGGGGGCAGTTTGAACTGCGCGCGCCCGGCAGCGCGGGCGAGGCCCGGCAAGGCCTGCAGCGCCTCGTCCGGGCCGCCGAAGCGGCCGAGCAGCCGGCGATAGCCAACGGGGCCGACCCCTTCCGTGCGGGCAAGCCGCAAATAGGCGGCAAGCGCGGGGCCGGCCGGGGTCACGCAGCCCCGATCTTGGGTTCGGAGCCGGTCATCAGCCGGCGAATATTGGCGTGGTGGCGGCCGAGCACCATGAGGGCGACGATCAGCGCCAGAAAGGCATGCGAGGCACCGCCGAAGACCCAGGCGAGGAAAGGCGAGGCGACGAAGGCGGCCAGCGCCGAGGCGGAGGAAATGCGCGTCACCTTGGCGCCGATGAGCCAGACGAGGCACATCAATACCCCTTCCGGCCAGCAGGCGGCGAGGGCGACGCCGATACCGGTCGCGACCCCCTTGCCGCCGCGAAAGCCGAGCCAGACGGGAAAGATATGGCCGAGCACCGCGAAGCCGCCCGCCCATAGCTCGGAGTGGTGGCTCATCACCGGCGGCCAGACGAGGGCGATCAGCACCGCGGCCGCGCCCTTCGCGCCGTCGAGCAGCAGGGTCGCGGCGGCAAGGCCACGGCGGCCGGTGCGCAGCACATTGGTCGCGCCGATATTGCCGGAGCCGATCTTGCGGATATCCCCCGCCCCGCCGAGGCGGGTGATGATGAGGCCGAAGGGAATGCTGCCCAAAAGATAGCCCACCAGGCAGGCGAGATAGGGGATAGGGCTCATCCGAGCACGCGCCTCCCGGCCTTCCAGGTTCCAAGCACCCGGCCTTCCACGGCGCGGCCGTCGAAGGGCGTGTTTTGCGCCTTGCCGGGGAGCTTCCCGGCCTCAATCTTCCACACCCGGTCGGGATGGAAAAGGCAAAGATCGGCTGCCGCCCCCCGGGCGATGCGCCCCGCCGCGAGGCCGAAGACGCGCGCCGGCGCCGCCGTCAGCAACTCCACCGCCCGCATCAGGCTGATCTGCCCGCCATGCACCTGGGCGAGGGTGATCGGCAGCAGCGTCGCCAGCCCCGCCCCGCCGGGCGAGGCAAGCGCGAAGGGCTGGCGCTTGTCATCGGCGTCGCGTGGCTGATGATCCGACGCGATGGCGTCGATCGTGCCATCGGCGAGGCCCGCGACCACGGCTTCGCGGTCCGCCTCGGCGCGCAGAGGCGGGGAGAGCTTGGCATAGGTGCGAAAGCCGCTGATCGCGATCTCGTTGAGGTCGAAATAAGGCGGCGCGGTATCGCAGGTGACGGCGAGACCTTCCTCCTTGGCGGCGCGGATCAGGGCAAGAGCGGCGCCGGTCGAGACATGCGCGAAATGTAGTCGCCCGCCGGTGAGGCGGGCGAGGGCGATATCGCGCCCGACCTGGATCGCCTCCGCCGCCACCGGCACCGCCGGCAGGCCGAGGCGGGTTGCGAGTTCGCCCTCGGTCGCCGCCGCGCCCTCGGCGAGCGAGGCTTCCTCCGGATGCTGCACCACGAGGCCGCCGAAGCCGCAAGTATAGGAAAGAGCGAGGCGCATGAGGCGGGCGGGGCGGATCGCCCGCGCGCCATCGGTGAAGGCGATGGCGCCGGCTTCGGCCATCAGGCCAAGCTCGGCCATCTGCTCCCCCGCGCAGCCGCAGGTCGCCGCGCCATAAGGGTGGATGGAGAGGCTGCCGGTTTCTTCCCCCCGGGCGATGAGCGCCCGCACCAGTGCCGGATCATCCGTCGCCGGATCGGAATCGGGCAGCGCGCAGAGCGTTGTGATGCCACCGGCCGCCGCCGCCCGGGAGACGGATTTGACCGTCTCGCGGTCTTCCCGCCCGGGCTCGCCAAGCTCAGCGCGCAGATCGACAAGGCCGGGGCAGAGCACCGCCTCCCGTGCCTCGATCCGCTCGGCCCCCTCCGGCACGCCCTGGTTGCGGCCGATATCGGCGATGCGGCCGCCGGCGATCAGCACATCGGCCAAGGCATCATACCCGCTCGCCGGGTCGATCACCCGGGCGCCGAGGATCACGCAGTCGCGCAGGCTGGGGTTCACCATCCCGTCCATCACCGGCGCGCTCCCGCCTGGGCGCTCGGCGGGCGGGAGAGCATGTCGAGCACGGCCATGCGCACGGCGACGCCCATTTCCACCTGCTCGCGGATCACGCTCCGCTCCGGATCGTCGGCAACCGCGCTGTCGATCTCCACCCCCCGGTTCATCGGCCCGGGATGCATCACGAGCGCGTCCGGCTTGGCGCGCTCGAGCTTCTGCGCGTCGAGCCCGTAATAGCGGAAATATTCGCGGGCGCTCGGCACCAGGTTGCGGGACATGCGTTCTTTCTGCAATCGTAACATCATGACCACGTCCGCCCCCTCCAGTCCAGCCTTCATGTCATGAAAGACGGTGCAGCCGAGGGCCGCGATGCTGCTGGGCATCAGCGTGGGCGGCCCCACCACGCGCACGCTGCACCCCATGGCGTTGAGCAGGTGGATGTTGGAGCGCGCGACGCGGGAATGCGCCACATCCCCGCAGATGGCGACCGTGAGCCCCGCCAGTTGGCCGCGATGGCGACGGATGGTCAAGGCATCGAGCAGGGCCTGGGTCGGGTGCTCGTGCATCCCGTCCCCGGCATTGATCACCGCCGCTTCTACCTTCCGGGCGAGAAGCGCCGGCGCGCCGGACTGGTCGTGCCGCACCACCAGCAGGTCGCACTGCATGGCGTTGAGGGTGGCGGCGGTGTCGAGCAGCGTCTCCCCCTTCTTCACCGAGGAGGTGGAGACCGACATATTGATGACATCCGCGCCGAGCCGCTTGCCCGCCAGTTCGAAGCTCGTTCGCGTGCGGGTGCTGTCTTCAAAGAAGAGGTTGATCAGTGTCCGCCCGCGCAGCCGGTCCCGCTGCGTCTTACCCGAGCGATTGAGCAGCGCGTAGCTCTCAGCCAGGTTGAGCAGATCGCCGATGAGCAGCGGCGAGAGGCCTTCGATGGCAAGCAGATGGCGCATGAGCGGGGCCTTCCTTCAGCGTTCGGCAACCGCATGGATGCGGGCGAGGGCTTCCGTGCGGCCGAGGGCGGCGAGCGTCGCGTCGATCGGCGGGCTGGTGGTGGAGCCGGTGAGGGCGGCGCGGATCGGCTGCGCCACCTGGCCGAGCTTGCGGCCGGTTTCCTCGGCGAAGGCGCGCAAGGCGGCATCCACGCCGGCCTTGGTGAAATCGGTCTCGGCCAGGCGGGGGGCGAGTTCGGCCAGCATCTGGCGGGCTTCTGCGGTCAGCAGCGCCTCGGCCTTGGGCTCGAAGGGCAGGGGCAGCGGGCGCGCCAGGAAGGCGGCCGCCTGGGCCAGTTCCACCAGCGTCTTGGCCCGCTCCTTCAAGGCCGGCATGAGGGTCGCGATGCGGGCGCGGGCGGCTTCGTCCAGCGTCAGGTCGCGGTCCTCGGCCAGGCGGCGGAGCACATCGGCGGTCAGCCGCGCATCATCGGCGCCGCGCAGCCAGACGCCGTTGAGATGGGTGAGCTTGGCGTAGTCCATCCGGCTCGCCGCCCGGCCGACGCCGTCGAGATCGAAGAGGGCGATTGCCTCCTCGCGGCTCAGCACCTCGGCATCGCCATGGCCCCAGCCGAGGCGGAGCAGATAGTTGCAGAGGGCTTCCGGCAGAAAACCCTCCCGCTCGAATTCGAGTACGCTGACGGCGCCGTGGCGCTTCGAAAGCTTGGCGCCGTCCGCCCCGTGGATGAGCGGGATATGGGCGAAGCGCGGCGTCTCCCAGCCCATGGCGTGATAGATCTGGGTCTGGCGGAAGGTATTCGTCAGATGATCATCCCCACGGATGACATGGGTGATGCCCATGTCATGATCGTCCACCACCACGGCGTGCAGATAGGTCGGCGTGCCGTCGCTGCGCAGGATGATCATGTCGTCCAACTCGGTATTGGCCACGCGGACACTGCCTTGCACGAGGTCGGCGACCTCCGTCACCCCCTCGCGGGGGGCGCGCAGGCGGATGGCAAAGGGCTTGCCTTCCTGCTCGGGGCCGGGGGCGCGGTCGCGCCAGCGGCCATCGTAGCGCGGCGGGCGGCCGGCGGCCTGGGCTTCCGCCCGCATCTGCTCCAGCTCCTCGCGGGTGGCATAGCAGCGATAGGCGCTGCCGGCTTCGAGCATGGCGAGGGCGACGGCGCGATGCCGCTCCTCACGGCTGGTCTGGAAGACCGGCGGCGCGTCGGGCGTGAGGCCGAGCCAGGTGAGCCCGTCGAGGATCACCTGGGTCGCCTCGGCGGTCGAGCGGGCGCGGTCGGTATCCTCGATGCGCAGCAGGAATTCCCCGCCATGGTGGCGGGCGAAAAGGAAATTAAAGAGGGCGGTGCGCGCCCCGCCGATGTGCAGAAGGCCGGTCGGGCTCGGGGCGAAACGGGTGCGGATGCGGGGCTCGTGTGTCATGCTGGCTGCTTAGAGCATTTCGCCCATGAGTGAAAATCTCCGCGGCCTCCTCACCCTTGCGCGACAGGCGCGCAGCCGCCGCGCGGCCTCGGCGCTTGGCGCGGCCTGGCTTGCCGCTGAGCACGGGCATTTCCTGCCCTGGCTCGCGGTCTTCATGGGTATCGGCAATATCCTGTTCTTTGCCGAAAGCACGATGCCGGCGGCCTGGATCGGCCCGCTGCTGCTCGCGCTCTCTGGCCTGCTGCTGCCCTTGGCCTGGAGGCGCCTGCTGCCCCGCGCCGCCGCCCTCTGCCTGTGCTTCCTGGCGCTCGGCTTCGCCGCGGCCAGCCTGCGGACCCACGCCCTGCCGCCATTGACCAAGCTGCCGCGCGCGGCGGCGATGGTGGAGGGGCGGGTCGTCACCCTCGAACCCCTGCCGCGCGGGCGGCGGGTGCTGCTCAGCGCGGTCTCGCTCGATCAGGGGTCGCGCCTGCCGCGCGGGCTGCGCATCCGGCTGAAGGACAGCGATACGACGCCGCTGCGGCCGGGGGAGGAGGTGAGGCTGCGCGCGCTCCTCAGCCCACCCTATCCGCCGAGCTATCCGGGTGGCTGGGATCAGCGGCGGGATGCCTTCTTCACCGGGCTCGGCGGTCTCGGCTTCGCACTCGGCCCGGTGCAGCGGGTCGCGGCCTCCGCCGCCGCCCGTCTCGGCTGGGGCGGCTTTTGGCAGGGAATGCGGGAGCGGGTGAGCCGGCGGATCATCGCCGAGATCCCGGGGCCCGCCGGTGCCGTCGCCGCGACGCTGCTCACCGGCATCCGCTCGGCGCTTCCCTATGCCGACCGCAGGGCCTTCTCGGTGACCGGGCTCACCCATATCCTGGCGGTGGCCGGGCTTCATATCGGCATCGTGATGATGACGATCTTCGCCGCCGTCCGCCTCAGCCTCGCCTGCTGGCCCTGGCTTGCGCTGCGCATGCCGGTGAAGGAGGCGGCGGCGATCGCCGCGCTGGTCGTCGGTGCCTTCTACATGATGATGACGGGGATGCATCTGCCGATCTTCCGCAGCTTCATCATGGCCTCCCTGGTGACGCTCGGCCTGCTCGCCGGGCGGCAGGCGATCTCCATGCGCAGCCTCGCCCTTGCCGCCATGCTGTTGCTGCTGGTGCAGCCGGAAGCGCTGGCCGGGGTGAGCTTTCAGATGAGCTTCAGCGCCGTGCTGGTGCTCATCGCGGGCTATGATTGGCTCCGCCGCCGCAAGCTCGGCATGCTCGCGCATCGTCCGGGGCTGCTCGGGTTCCTGCGGCGGGATCTGAGCTTCGTGACCTTGACGAGCCTGCTCGCCGCCTTGGCGACCGCGCCCTTCGCCGCCTATCACTTCGGCCAGATCGAACTCTATTCCATCCCCGCCAATATCCTGGCGGTGCCGATCACCGCCTTTTGGGTGCTGCCGCTCGGCCTCTTCGCCTATCTGCTCCTGCCGCTGCATCTCGGCTTTCTGGCGCTGGTGCCGATGGGCTGGGGGTGCGCGGCCATCCTCGGCATCGCGCGGCTCGGCGCGGCGCTGCCGGCGGCCACCCTTCCGACCGGCGGGGTGCCGCTGTTCTGCCTGGGGTTGACCGGCTTTGGCGTGCTCTGGCTCTGCCTCTGGGGGAGCGCCGCGCGGCTGCTCGGGCTGCTGCCACTGGCGCTCGGCCTCGTGCTGCCACCGCTGCTGGCGCGTGCGCCGGATGTGCTCATCTCGCCTGACCTGCGCATGCTGGCCTTTG
Organism: Acidisoma sp. C75; assembly: GCF_054665095.1. NCBI lineage: Bacteria > Pseudomonadati > Pseudomonadota > Alphaproteobacteria > Acetobacterales > Acidocellaceae > Acidisoma > Acidisoma sp. C75. The sequence continues at coordinate 67,908 of NZ_BAAFHD010000007.1, read as the reverse complement.
CCGTGCCCGGCGCCGTGCTGCTGGAAGGCAAGCGGCCTGAGGCTTTCACGCTCGAGGAGTGGCAGCGCTTCTGGGGCGGACGGCCGCTGCTGCGCCTGCCGGCGGAAGGCGCAGTGCGGGTGCCCGGCCGCAGTGGCGCGCCCGCCGCCCTCTGCTCGGCCGATGGCTGCCTGCTGCCGCGCCGCGGCGCCGACCCCGTGCTGCTCTGGCGCGCGGCAGACCCGCCGGGCAGCTGCGCCGGCTTCTCGCTCGTGATCCTCGCCGCGATCTGGCACCGGCCTTACGCCCCGGGCTGCGCCCGCGTGGCGATGCTGACGCGCGCATCCGTCTGGGCCGGGGGGGCAACCGCGCTCTCCTTTCGCGCCGGCGGCATCCGGCTGCGGGCGGACCGGCCGCCGCGCGGCAGCTGGCCCTGGCTACCGGTTGTTGCGCTGCACCCTTGGGCGCGGCCGCAGGGGCACGAAAAACTCTTGGCAAATGCCCGGCGCGCGAACAATACTTCGCGTTAATCGGATGGCATCCATCCTAGGGCAGGACGTTCATGGCTGAGAAGATGGGGCCCGATGCGCGATCGCGCCAAGGGCTGAGACTGGAACAGGCGGCGCGGGCCGCCTGGATGTATTATGTCGGGCGACGCACCCAGGATGAGGTGGCGGCCCAGCTCAATATCTCCCGCCAGGCCGCCCAACGGCTCATCTCGCTCGCCCTCTCGGAACGTCTGATCAAGTTTCGCTTCGATCACGAAGTCGGGCCCTGCATGGAGGCGGGGGATGCGCTGGCAAACCGCTATGGCCTCTCGCTCTGCGAGGTGGTGCCGACGATGGCGAGCAATTCCGGCACCCTCGGCTCGGTCGCCATCGCCGGCGCGCAATTCCTCGAAAAATGGCTCAGCCAGCGCACACCTCTGGTCCTCGGCCTCGGCACCGGCCGCACGCTCCGCGCCATCGCCAATGAGCTTTCGCCCGTTGCCGCGCCGCAGCATAAGATCTTTTCGCTCTGCGGCAGCATCCTGCCGATGGGGCGCGCCATCGCGCTCGATCCCGTCTTGCGGATTGCCGAACTCTCCGGGGCGCAATGCTTCTCGCTGCCTTGCCCGGTGATCGCGGCGACGGTGGAGGAGCGGGACGTCTTGCAGAAGCAACAGCCCTACCAGACCATGCGGGAGCTTTTGCCGCAGGCGCGCTGCCTGCTCGTCGGCGTCGGCTCGGTTGATTGGAAATGCGCGCTGCATGCCGATGGCTGCGTTTCGGATGCGGAACTCACCGCGCTGATCGAGGGTGGCGCGGTTGGCGAAATCTGCGGCTGGTCCTTCGATGCCGAGGGCCGGCTGCTCGGCGGCGCTGTCAACGAACGGGTGGCCGGTGTCTGGAACCTCGCCCTCGCGACCCAGGCGCCGCGGGTGGGGGCGGCCTTCGGCTTGCAGAAGGTCGCCGCGATCCGTGCGGCGATGCAGGGGCGGATGATCGACGGGCTGATTACCGACGAGGCGACCGCCCGCGCCTTGCTCGCCGCGTCATGAAGCGCTCATCCCCCCGCAAGAGATCTTGACAGAGGAGCGGTGTTTGATGTTCTGCTCACAGCATGGGCAGACGCTCGGTCACCAGTGCGAAGCCCGAAGCGGCCATGAACAAGGGATGAGGAAATGCGTCTAAGAGCGATCGCGGCTTTCGCCGCCGTTTTTCTGTCCGGTACCTGCCTCGCGCAGGCCACCACCATCACCATCGCGACCGTCAACAACTCGCAGATGGTCGTCATGCAGAAGCTCTCCTCGGTCTGGGAGAAGAAGACCGGCAACCACATCAACTGGGTGGTGCTGGAAGAGAACGTGCTGCGCCAGCGCGTGACGACGGATATCGCGACGCATGGCGGTCAGTTCGATATCGTCACCATCGGCTCCTATGAAACCCCGATCTGGGGCAAGCAGGGCTGGCTCACCCCGGTGGGCGACATTCCCGGCTATGATTACAATGACGTTTTCAAGTCGGTGCGGGATGCGCTCTCCGCCAATGGCAAGCTCTATGCTCTGCCGTTCTATGCCGAGAGCTCCTTCACCTACTACCGGACGGATCTCTTCAAGCAGGCGGGGCTGACCATGCCCGCGAACCCGACCTGGCAGCAGGTCGAGCAGTTCGCCGCCAAGCTCACCGACAAGAACAAGCAGCAATACGGCATCTGCCTCCGCGGCAAGCCGGGCTGGGGTGAGAACATGGCGATCTTCGACACCATGGTGAATACCTTTGGTGGCGAATGGTTCAACACCAAGTGGCAGGCCCAGCTCGATACCCCGGCCTGGCACAATGCACTGACCTTCTACGTGCATCTGCTGCGGGACTACGGCCCGCCGGGCGCGAGCTCGAACGGCTTCAACGAGAACCAGGCGCTCTTCGCCACCGGCCATTGCGCCATGTGGGTGGATGCGACCTCGGGCGCCGGCCTCATCTATGACAAGACCAGCAGCCAGGTGGCCGACAAGACCGGCTTTACCGCCGCCCCGGTGGATGTGACGCCGAACGGCTCGCACTGGTTCTGGTCCTGGGCGCTCGCCATTCCCTCCACCTCGAAGAAGGTCGCCACCGCGAAGGACTTCATCGCCTGGGCAACCTCCAAGGATTACATCAACCTGGTGGGCCAGGATGCCGGTTGGACGACGCTGCCGCCCGGCACCCGTCTTTCGACCTATGACAACCCGGACTATCTGAAGGCGGCGCCCTTCGCGCCGGCCGTGAAGCAGGCGATCCTGACCGCCGACCTGACCCACCCGACGAAGGATCCGGTGCCCTATACCGGCATCCAGTATGTCTCGATCCCTGAGTTCCAGGCGATGGGGACGACGGTTGGCCAGTTGGTGGCCGCGGCGCTGACCGGGCAGCAGACGGTGGATGGCGCGCTGAAGGAAGCGCAGTCCTCGGTCTCCTCCACCATGCAGCAGGCCGGCTACACGCAGTAAGCTTCGGCGTCTCGCCTTGAAGGGGGCGGCCTGGCGGTGATCCGCCGGGCCGCCTGACTTCAGGGTGTTGGCCGCCGGCCATGCCTCTCGGCGGCGCGCTTGCGCAAGGCGAGAGAGCGACGGGCATGGCAGGACCGGCTGCGGCGTGGCAGAGTGGCGCCCCGGCATTTGCGACAAAACTGCGACAAAAACCAAGAACACCGCGAACAGCTCTTTCCCAGATGGTTGGTCAATCTCGGCTTCGTGCTCCCGGGCCCGCGCGGGGGCAGCCAAGCCCCGCTTGCGAGGCAGCCGCCTAGCCTTTCGAAGAGGATCGTCATGAGTGCCACATCATTGAACGGTGGAGGACCGGCCCCGGCCCCCGCCAAGGCAAAGGGGCCCGGCGGCGGTGTCAACACGCTGCCCTTGCTCGCGCCCTCCGTCGTCCTGCTGCTGATCTGGATGATCGTGCCGCTGGCGATGACGCTCTTCTTCGCCTTCCGCCGCTACAACTTGCTCAACCCGATGATTCACGGCTGGGCGGGCTTCAACAACTTCAAGTTCCTCTTCGAAGACCCCGCACTTGCGCATTCGCTGCTCGTCTCCGTCATCATCGTCGTCGGCGTCATCGCGATCACGATCTGCCTCGGCGCGGTGCTGGCGGCGATCTTCAACCAGCCCTTCCGCGGCCAGGGCATCGCCCGCGTGCTGATGATCTCGCCCTTCTTCGTCATGCCGACGGTGTCGGCGCTGGTCTGGAAGAACCTGCTGCTCGATCCGGTCAACGGCCTCTTCGCCTGGATGTTCCGTGCCGTCGGCCTCAGGCCGATCGCCTGGTTCAGCACCTTCCCGCTCGGCTCGATCATGCTGATCCTCTGCTGGGAGTGGCTGCCCTACGCCTTCCTCATCCTCTTCACCGCCCTGCAATCGATGGACGAGGAGCAGCTGGAAGCCGCACGCCTCGACGGTGCTTCCGCGCTCGATATCTTCTTCTCGATCCAGCTGCCGCATATGGCGCGCGCCATCTCGGTCACGATCATGATCGAGATGATCTTCCTGCTCGGCGTCTTCGCCGAGATCTACGTGACGACGGGCGGGGGCCCCGGCTTCGCCACCACCAACCTCACCTTCCTCATCTATCAGCGCGCCTTGCTCGCCTTCAATGTCGGCGGCGCCTCGGCCGCGGGCGTCATCGCCATCATCCTCGCCAATATCGTCTCGGCCTTCCTCACGAGAAGCGTAGCCCGGAGGCTCGAAGTATGAGTTACGGTGTCGCCAAGAAAGGCAGCCCGATCGCCGGCACCATCGCCTGGATCGCGGCGCTCGTGATGTTCTTCCCGATCGCCTGGATGGTGCTCGCGAGCTTCAAGACCGAAGTGCAGGCGGTGCAGACGCCGCCGCTGCTCTTCTTCGTGCCGACGGTGGTCAACTACCGCGACATCTTCTCGGAAGCGAACTACCTGCTCTTCGCCTGGAACAGCATCGCAATCTCCGTCGGCGCCACGCTCCTCACCCTCATCATCGGCGTGCCGGCCGCCTTCTCGATGGCTTTCTACCCGACCAAGCGGACCCGCGGCCTGCTGCTCTGGATGCTCTCCACCAAGATGCTGCCCGCCGTTGGCGTGCTCGTGCCGATCTACCTGCTCTGCCGCGATGCCGGGCTGCTGGACAGCAAGACCGCGCTCATCATCATCAACATGCTGAGCAACCTGCCGATCGCGGTCTGGATGCTCTACACCTTCTTCCGCGATCTGCCGAAAGACATCATCGAGGCGAGCCGGATCGACGGCGCCAATCTGCGGCAGGTGCTGGTGCATGTGCTGCTGCCGCTCGTCATGCCCGGCATCGCCTCCACCGGCCTCCTCGGCATCATCCTCTGCTGGAACGAGGCTTTCTGGAGCCTCAACCTCACGGCCCATCACGCGGCCCCGCTCACCGCCTTCATCGCGAGCTTCTCGGCGCCGCAGGGGCTTTTCTGGGCCAAGCTTTCCGCGGCCTCTGTTCTCGCGATCGCGCCTATTCTCATCTTCGGATGGATCAGCCAGAAGCAGCTCGTGAGTGGGTTGACCTTCGGAGCGGTGAAATGAGGCTTGAGGATAAGATTGCCATCGTAACCGGCGGCGCGCGCGGCATCGGCCGCGCGATCGCCACGCGCTATGCGGCGGAGGGGGCGCGCGTCGTCATCGCCGATATCAATGGCGCGGAGGCGGAGGCAGTCGCCGGGGAGATCGGCGCCGGCGCCATGGGCTTCGCGCTCGACGTGACGAAGCAGGCCTCGATCGATGCGATGGTCGCGGGTGTCGTCGCGCGCCTCGGCCGGATCGATATCCTGGTCAACAATGCCGGTATCTTCGAGATGGCGCCGGTGCTGGAGATCACCCGGGAAAGCTACGCCCGCCAGTTCGCGGTGAATGTCGAAGGGCTGCTCTTCACCCTCCAGGCGGTCGCGCGCCAGATGGTGGCGCAAGGGAAGGGGGGCAAGATCGTCAATTTCTCCTCCCAGGCCGGCAGACGGGGCGAGGCGCTGGTCGCCGTCTATTGCGCCTCCAAGGCGGCGGTGATCAGCCTCACCCAGAGCGCGGGGCTCGCACTCATCAAGCACGGCATCAATGTGAATGCCATCGCGCCCGGCGTCGTCGATACCCCGATGTGGGACGTGGTGGACGCGCAATTCGCGAAATACGAGAACCTTCCGCTCGGCGAGAAGAAGCGCCAGGTGGGCGCAGCCGTGCCCTTCGGCCGCATGGGCTATCCTGAAGACATGACGGGGGCTGCGGTCTTCCTCGCCTCTGAGGATGCGAACTATATCTGCTGCCAGACCCTCAACGTCGATGGCGGCAACTGGATGAGCTGAGCCTTCCGCGCTCGCCTCAGCGGCTTCGCCCGCGCCCGTCGCCGAGCGGGCGGAGATCGCGCAGATAGGCCGGAATATCCCTCGCCTCCACCTTGGCGGCGCGCAGCAGCTGGTCGAAATGGCCGATCAGCGTGCGGATATGGTCCCGGCTCTGCATCACCAGGAAGGACTGGCCGATATAGATCGCCGCGCGCGTCGGCCCGAAGATGGTGATGGGGGCCGAGTAAAGCTCCGAACCGTCATAGAGGAACCAGCGGAAGCGCGGATAGAGTTCCTCGCAGAGCGCGATCAGATGATCGAGCTGGGCGCGGCGGATATCCGCCGGCAGCTTCTGCCAGCGCCCTTCGCCGCGCGCGAAGCCTTCCATCACCTGTAGCGGCGTCGCCGCCTCCATATCCGTCTCCGGGCGCCGGAGATAATCGAGCCGCATCTCCGTGATCTCGATCCGCCTCTGCGCGGAGAGGGTGAGGGTGCGGGCATATTCCGCGTCGATCACCGCCGGGGTCTTGAGCACATCGGGAAAATTCACCGGCACATGGCGGATCTTGTAGCCCGCCGCCTCCTCCAGCCAGGAGACCAGCCGCGCATCGACCGGCGATTCGGCGTCCCGCTCGAAGCTCAGATGATCGGTCAGCATGCCCGGGTCGGTCTGCTCCACCGCGCGCAGGCCGAGCAACCAATCCAGCGAGACCTGGCCGAGCCGCGCGATGGCGGCAACCGATTCGAGCCGCGGCAGCCGGTCGTTCGCGGGCGAGAGGATCTGGGAGAGGGTCGAGCGGTCGATCCCGGCGCGGGCGGCGAAGCTGCTCTGGTTGAGGCCGGAGCGCGCCATGACGGTGAGCAGCCGCTCGCGGAAGGTGCGGACGAGATCGGCGCGATCGGCGGAGGTGAAGCTCATGTGCGGATAATAACATGATGGTGGAAAACGCACCATATTTTGCATCTGAGTGACGCTTGTAACGCTCCATGCGCATTATCCACGATTCGGGATCGTTCTATCCTTGTCGGCGGCCGATGGGAGGGCGAAGCATGGGGCATGCCTCATCCTTTCCACAGCAAGCCCGCCCGCCCCGCCACCATCGAATGGCCGACGATCGGGCTTTGCGCCACCATCTATGGCGGCTGGCTGGCGCTGACATTTTTCTATCGGGATATTCCCTGGCCGCTGCTGCTGGCGCTCGGCGGCTGGCTGGTCGCCTGGCATATGTCCTTCCAGCACGAGGTTCTGCACGGCCACCCGACGCGGTGGCGTGCGCTCAACGATGCGCTGGGCTTCCCGCCGCTCACCCTCTGGCTGCCCTATCGCATCTACCGGGCGAGCCATTTGCGCCATCATCGCGATCATCATCTGACGGACCCGCTGGAAGACCCCGAGAGCTACTACCTCGCCCCGGCCCGCTACGCCCGCCTCGGGCGCTGGCGGCGCGCCTGGCTTCGCATGACCCACACCTTTCCCGGCCGGATCACGCTCGGCGCGGTCTGGAGCGTGCTGGTCTTCCTCTCGCGCCAGGCACGCCTTTGCCGGGCCGGCAACCGCGCTCTGCGACGCATCTGGTTCTGGCATCTGCTCGCTGTGGCCGGCGTGCTCCTCTGGCTGCTCGCCGTGTGCGGCATGCCGCTCTGGCTCTATCTCCTATGCTTCGTGGTGCCGGCCCGCATGCTCGCCTCCATCCGCTCCTTCGCCGAGCATCGGGCGGCACCGGCGGCGGGGGAGCGCACGGCGATTGTAGAAAACGCGCCGGTGCTCGGCCTGTTGTTCCTCTACAACAATCTCCATGCCGTGCATCATGCCGCACCCGGCCTGCCCTGGTATCGCATACCGGGCGCCTATCGCCGCCATCGCGCCGCGTTCCTGCAAGCCAATGGCTATCTCGTCTATGCTGGCTATTGGGAGGTGGCGTGGCGCTATTTCTGGCGCCCGCATCATCCCGGGCCGCATCCCGGCTTCAGCGCGCTGCGCGCGCCCTTGCCGGGCAGCGCCGCGACCACGCCGGCCGGCGCCTTCACCCAGGAAGGTCTCGGCTCTCAGGAAAGCATGGGATAGCCGAGGTTGGCGGCCTCCGCCTCGTAGCGCAGAACCACCTCATAGGCGTTCAGGCGGGGCGGCAGGATGCGGGCAATCCGCAAGCCCGCCAGCGCGGCGGCGAGGGCAGGCGGTGGGGCTGCCAGCAGGCGGCCCATCCGCGCCGCGAGATCGGCCGGCGTGGCGGCGGCGGTGATGAAGGGAATGGCCGGCGCAGGCGGCGTTTCCCCCACGATGCGCAGCCGGGCGGCAAGCGTCGGGCGGTAGCGGGCGATGAAGCCATGGGTCACGCAGTCGATCGCGGCGGCATCGGCCGCGCCCTCGGCCACCATCTCCATGCTGCGGAGATGGCTGCCGCTGATCAGCACCGTAGCGAAGAAGGGCCTGGCCCCGGCGAGCGGCGCGAAGAGGCGGCGGGGCAGGTTCATGCCGGAATTGGAATCCCGCCCGTTCATCGCGAAGCGGAGGCCGCGCAGATCGCCCAAGACGCGCCCTGGCGCTTCCGCCCGGATGACGAGGAAGGAGCGATGCTCCGGCACCGCCTCCGCTTCCCTCCCCAACGCGCAGCCCGGCAGATCGTAAAGCGGCGTGCCGAGCAAGCGGTATTGCCCGTCATACAACGTCCTGAGCGGATAGCCGCACATCTGGCTGAAGACCGTCTCCGGCGCGATCTTCCTCGGTAGAGCGGCGGGGGGCGCGGTCAGCCGGGCAGGCAAGGCGGCCGGCGGCACGCCTTCGGCCAGCAGCGCCGCCGCGAGGCTCGCCCAGACCGCCTCATTCTCCGCCGCCATCTCGGGCAGCGCATACATCGGCAGGAAGGCGAGGGGGGCCGGCTCACGGCTGCCGCTCATGCCTGGGCGATCCCGCCGATCTCCTCCAGCAGCGCGGCCATCTCCCGTGCCGCCAGGGAGCGCGGGCTCGCTTCCTGCACGCCCATGCCGAGGGCGAAGGCATTGGCGAAGCCGGCACGATTGCCGATGGTGTTCTGAAACAGCGCGTAGCCGGCGGCAGCGGCTTCCCGCTCCACCTGGCTGCGCAGCTTCGATGCGGCCGGCGCCCGGTTCAGCAGGAGCCGCACCGGCCGCTTTTCAGAGGCCGCGAGAGCGACCGTGCCGGCGGCCGCCCATAAGTCGGGCGGGCTCGGCTGCAACGGCACGATGACGAGCCGTGCGGCGCGGATCGCGAGCTTCGCATCGGTCTCGACCTGCGGCGGCGTATCGACGATGAGCACGTCGAAATCCCGCATCAGCCGGTCAAGCTCGGTGCGGAGGCGCCAGCCCGAGACATCGGAAAAGCCGATGGGCGGCAGCGGCTTGGACGCCTTGGCGCGCAGCGCGTGCCAGCGCGTGAGGCTCTTCTGCGGATCGATATCGAGCAGGCAGACGCGATGGGTGGCAGAGAAGCCGGCCGCCAGATTGGCCGCGATCATGCTCTTGCCGGCGCCGCCCTTTTGCTGGGCAATCGTCAGGACCAGGCTCATGGGCGAGAGACTCCTCAAGGAGCGGCCACTATAGGCCAGCCTCGCCGATGCGCACGCATTTCGGCGCGGTCCTGCGAGCGGCAGGATGTAGCGCGGGTGGACGGTCGGCCCGCATGGCCTCGGTCATCGTCCATAGGTTGCGGCCCATCAGCCGCTCCCGGGATCGGGCGGGATGTCCAACCGCTTCGGGCGCATCACCCTCCGGCAATGGCGCCGATGATGATGAATGCCTCCTCGCCCCGCGCCACCGCATCAGGAAGCGCGTCCTCCGCGGTGGCGTGGGACAGATCCTCCCGGCAGGCGAAAAACCTGACGAAGGGCCGACGTTTCTTCGTGCCCTGGTCGCGGATCGTACCGCGCAGCATCGGATAGGCAGCCTCCAACGAGTCCAGAACGCTTCCCAAGGTGGCCGGCGCCGCGCAGGCAAGCCGCACCTCGGCCGCGGTCCCCGCCAGGACGCAAAGGCTGGTGGGCAAGGCAACCCGCACCGTGTTCATCTCAGCGTCTGCACTTCAACCGAGAGCACCGCCGGAAGATCGCGCACGATCGCCTGCCAGCTATCCCCCGCATCCGGAGATACATAGACCTGCCCGCCGGTCGTGCCGAAATAGATGCCGCAAGGATCGAGCGTGTCGGTCGCCATCGCGTCGCGCAGCACGTTCACGTAACAATCCTGCTGCGGCAACCCCTCCGTCAGCGGCTCCCACTCCACGCCGCCGCTGCGGCTGCGATATACGCGAAGCCGCCCCTCGGGCGGAAAATGCTCCGAGTCACTCTTGATCGGCACGACGTAGAGGGTTTCCGGCTCATGCGCGTGAACATCGATGACGAAGCCAAAATCGCTCGGCAGATTGCCGCTGATCTCTCGCCAGGATTCGCCCGCATCGTCGGAACGCATCACGTCCCAGTGCTTCTGCATGAACAGCGTGCCCGGGCGCGATGGATGCATCGCGATATGATGGACGCAGTGGCCGACCTCTGCTTCCGGATCGGGGATATAGTCCGAACGCAGGCCACGGTTGATCGGGCGCCAGGACAGGCCGCCATCATCGGTGCGGAACGCGCCGGCGGCGGAGATGGCGATGAAAATCCGCAGCGGGTTGCTGGGGTCCAGAATAATCGTGTGCAGGCACATGCCGCCGGCGCCAGGTTGCCATGCCGGCCCGCTGCCATGCCGGCGGAGGCCCGAAAGCTCGCGCCAGGATCGGCCGCCATCGGCCGAGTGGAACAGGCCCGCGTCCTCGACGCCCGCGTAAACGCTATCGGCATCGGTGAGGGACGGTTCCAGATGCCAGACGCGCTTGAACTCCCACGGATGCGGCGTCCCGTCATACCATTGGTGCGTGCCGGGCAAGCCATCATAGGCGAAATGATTATCCATCGCCGTCCAGCTCGCGCCGCCATCGTCCGAGCGTTGGATGATCTGGCCAAACCAGGCCGATGTCTGCGATGCGTAAAGGCGCTGGGGATCGGCCGGCGAGGCTTTGAGGTGAAAAACCTCCCAGCCCGGGAAATGCGGGCCGGAGACCGACCAGTCCCGCCGCGCGCCGTCTGCGCTCAGGATAAACGCGCCCTTGCGCGTGCCGACGAGAACGCGAAGCTGGGCCATGTCTTCCCCCGGGGATGACCAGGATCCTGTTCACAGCTAGCACAAATGCGGTTGAGCACGGAAGGGCAGAAAGATCCCGCGCCTTCTCGTCCGCGCAGCCTTCTGGCGCTCGGGGGCGCGGAGCCGCCCGCCGCTGTGGCCCCGGCGCTCGTATTTCGAAACCTAGTCGGCCGCCGCCGCCGCGGTCGTATCACCCACCGTCTGCCAGCCTTCGGAGGCAAGGGCGTGGAGGATTTCGTCCTCACCGCACACGCCCACAACGCGCCCTTCGGCAGTCATCAGCACCGGCAGGCCGGTCGCCTGGCGCAGCTGGATGACGTTCTTCATCGTTGCATCCCGCGTCACCGCCGCGCAATGCCCGGCGGGCGGAATCGCCCCTTCCGGGACTTCGAGGATGGAGACCGGCGCGGCGCCCATGGTGAGATCGGCGCTCGCCCCACGCTCGGCCCCGTGCAGCAGGATGCCGCGCGCGCTTTCGAGCAGATAGCCGCCGTCCCGCATCGGCAGATGCTCGATCCGCTTCATGAAGGTATGGCCGCGCAGCACATGGAGCGGGTTCATGTGCTGGACGAATTCGCGCACATAATCATTCGCCGGCGTCAGCACGATATCCTCGGGGCTGCCGGCCTGGATGATCCGCCCGCCTTCCAGAATCGCGATCTGGTTGCCGAGCTTGAGCGCCTCGTCCAGATCGTGGCTGACGAAGATGATGGTCTTGCGCACCTCCTTCTGCAGCGCCAGCAGCTCGTCCTGCAACTTGGTGCGGATGAGCGGATCGAGGGCAGAGAAGGGCTCGTCCATCAGCAGAATATCGGCATCCGTCGCGAAGGCGCGGGCGAGGCCGACACGCTGCTGCATGCCGCCCGAAAGCTCGCGGGCATATTTGTCCGCCCATTTATCGAGCGCCACGAGCTTGAGCTTTTCATCGACGATGCGCCGCCGCTCCTGCGCGTTGACGCCGCGGAGTTCGAGGCCGAGGCCGACATTCTCCCGCACCGTCCGCCAGGGCAGCAGGGCGAATTGCTGGAAGACCATGGCGATGCGGCGGGTGCGCATGAAGCGCAGCGTCTGCCGGTCGCAATTCGCCACATCCACCTGCCGCTCGCCGTTCTGCACCAGCACGCGGCCACGGGTCACCTGGTTGAGGCCGTTGACGGCGCGCAGCAGCGTCGATTTGCCGGAGCCCGAGAGCCCCATCAGCACGCAGATCTCGCCCTCGCGCACGGTGAGGGATGCGTCCTTGACGCCCATGACGACGCCGGTGCGGGCGAGGATCTCCTCGCGCGTGTGGCCCTGGTCCATCAGGGCGATGGCTTCCGTCCTGGCTCGTGCGCCGCGCCGGCCGGCACTGCTGAACAGGATATCGACGTGGGAGAATTCGATGGCGGTTTGATGAGCGGACATCGGATCAGGCCTCGCTGCGGCGGGGGCGGCAAACACGGTCGAGGATCACGGCGAGGACGACGATGCACAGGCCCGATTCGAAACCGACATCGACCCGCACGGTGTTGAGCGCCATCACCACCGGCACACCCAGGCCGCCGGCCCCCACCAGGGCGGCGACGACGACCATCGAAAGGCTGAGCATGATGCACTGGGTGAGGCCGGCCATGATGGTGGGCATCGCATGCGGCAGTTCCACCTTCCAAAGCAGCTGGCTTTTCGAGGCGCCGAAGGCTTCGCCCGCTTCGATCAGCGGGGCGGGCACGGAGGCGATGCCGAGTTGCGTCAGGCGGATGGGCGCGGGGAGGGCGAAGATGATCGTGGAGATGAGCCCCGGCACCGCGCCCAGGCCGAAGAGCACCAGCGTCGGGATGAGATAGACGAAGGTCGGCAGCGTCTGCATGAGATCGAGCAGCGGCCGCACGCCGACATAGAGCCATGGCCGATGCGCGCAGGCGATGCCGACGGGCACGCCGATCAGCATGGAAATCGCCGTCGCGAAGACGATGAGCGCCGCGGTCTCCATGGTCTGGGACCAGTAGCCCTGGTTGAGAATAAAGAGCAGGGCGATGATAACGAAAACCGCGAGCTTCCAGGAGCGCTGGATGGCATAGGCGCCGAGCCCGATGATGAGAATGAGGATGATGCTGGGAACCGCTTCGAGCACGGAAGTGAGGCCGTTCACCGCCGCGCCGATGCCGTTCGAGATCGCGTCGATGAAGTTCGAGCCGCTGATCGCATTGACGACGTTCGAAATCCAGTCACCGAGCGGGATCTTGTGATCGGAGATGACACTCGCGAACCAGTGCAGCATTCAGCACTCCACAACAAGCAATGAGACGCTCAGACTTCGACAGATATCAGAGCACGAAACCACCACCAGAGTTCAGGTATTTGTGACCCGCGGGTTGCAAAAACCCGACATGCCGGCGGTGCAGGGGCGAAGCGGCGGCAGGGCAGGCCGCATCCGGATCCGCGCGGCGGCGTGCAATGGCACGGAAACGCCGCAAAAGCGGGGGGCGCGGGCGGCGCCCCCCGTTCTTCGTCAGAGGCCGAGGGCCTTCTTCACGACAGGCAGAGCAGGCTGGCTGCCATCGAAGGTCGTCACGCCGGCGAGCCAGGAGGTGAGCACATCCGGATGCGCCTTGAGATACTTCGCTGCCGCAGCCTCGGGCTCCATCTTGTCGTACATGATAGAGCCCATAATGGTGTTTTCCATGTCGAGCGAGAATTGCAGGTTCTGCAGGAATTTCCCGACGTTCGGGCATTTCTGCACGTAGCCGGCGCTGGTGTTGGTGGAGACGGTCGCGCCGCCATAGTTCGGGCCGAAGATCGCATCACCGCCGGAGAGGTACTGCATGTTGAACTTAGTGTTCATCGGATGCGGTTCCCAGCCGAGGAAGACGATGGCCTGCTTGTGCGGCACCTTGCGCGCCACTTCCGCGAGCATGCCCTGCTCGCTCGACTGCACGAGCGTGAACTTGCCGAGATCGTCGGTGTTGTTCTTGATCATGTTGAGGATGAGGCGGTTGCCGTCATTGCCCGGCTCGATGCCGTAGATCTTGCCGTCCAGCTGCTTGTAGAAGTTGTGGATGTCCTGGAAGGACTTGAGGCCCTGGTTATAGAGATAGGTCGGCACGGCGAGGGTGTATTTCGCGCCGGTCAGGTTGACGCGCACGACATCGACCTGCTTCGTCTTGAGAAGGGGATCGAGATTGACGGTCATCGTCGGCATCCAGTTGCCGAGGAAGACGTCGATCTTCTTGTCCTTCAATTCCTCATAGGTCACAGGAACGGACAGCAGCGTCGTCGTCGGGTCGTAGCCGAGCGCGCGAAGGATGAAGCTCGCGGTGCCCGTCGTCGCCGTGATATCGGTCCAGCCGACATTGGAGAAGCGCACGGTGTGGCAGGCTTGCGGGTCGCCGGCGGCCTGGGCGCTGGCTGCCGCGCCGATGCTGCCGGCGACGAGGCCGAGCAAGGCCACGGCGTGCAGAAGGTGTTTACGCATCTTGGATCCCCTAATTCAGGCTTTGCGAAAGGTCGAACGCGATCCAGGCGCCGGCCTGGAGCCGTGAATTGAACATACTTTCAATCTTTAGCGGCGGTCATCCGTTTTTTTGACGTGCAAGGCGTGTTTTCGCCGGGATTTTCATGCCGCTGTGCACAAAAACGGCACTTTTGCCGCGCTGCTGCTCATGTTTCGCTCAGTTATTGGCTCAAAACATCCGCTCCACGCTTGTCTTGATTGAACGTTCAAGCAACGATAGAAAGCCCTGCCGGCGACTGACGCCGCCACCTGCTGCTGGAGATGCCGAGTGTCGCGTCGGGAATCAGAGGATCTGAGGCGCAAGCAGCTGATCGACATGACGGTCCAGGTCATGGCGCAGGTCGGCTTTCAGGCCACCACGCTCGGCCTCATCGCCAAGCAGGCCGGGCTCTCACCCGGCCTCGTCGCGCATTATTTCGGAGACAAGGACGGGCTTCTCGAAGCGACGCTGCGTAACCTCGCCTCCCGCCTCAGCCGTGCCGCCTCCGCCCGCCTCCAGGCGGCGGCCACGCCCCGCGCCCGCCTGCAAGCGGTGATCGACGCCAACCTGGCGCCGGAGGAGATGGATTCCCAGACGAGCACGGTCTGGCTCGCCTTTTGGGGCCAGGCGATCCATTCGGACCGTCTCAAGCGCGTGCAGCGCATTTATCAGCAGCGGGTACTGGCCAATCTCCGCCATGCGCTGCGCAGCCTCGCCCCTCCCCAGGATGTCGATCGTCTCGCCATCATCATCGCCGCCATCATCGACGGGCTCTGGCTGCGCACCACGCTCGCCGCCTCCTGGAGCCCGGCCGATTCGGAAGCGGCCCGCCGCATCGCCGCCGGTTTCGTCGATACCCAACTCGCCGCGACCATGGAAGGACAGCCCATGCCCAAGACCCCCGCGGCCGAGGCCGCCCGCCTGCCGCGGCAGGCCAATTGGATCGGCGGTGCCTATCGCCCCCATGCCGCCGCCGAGACTTTCGCAACGCTCAACCCGGCGACCGGCGAAACCCTCGCGATCGTCGAGATCGCAGGCGAGAGCGCGCTCGATGCCGCGATCGCTGCCGCCAGGGCAGGGCAGGGCATCTGGGCCGCGATGACGGGGATGGAGCGCGGCCGCATCCTCCGCCGCGTGGCCGATCTCTTGCGGGCACGAAACGACGAGTTGGCCGCGCTCGAAAGCCGCGATACCGGCAAGCCGATCCAGGAGACGCGCGTCGTCGATGTCATCTCGGGCGCCGATTGCATCGAGTATTTCGCCGGGCTCGCCGGCGGCATCACGGGTGAGAGCGTCGATCTCGGCGCGGCGGCAATGGGCTATACCCGGCGCGAGCCGTTGGGCATCGTCGCCGGCATCGGCGCCTGGAACTATCCCATCCAGATCGCCTGCTGGAAGGCCGCCCCGGCGCTTGCCTGCGGCAATGCGATGATCTTCAAGCCCTCGGAGCTCACCCCGCTCTCCGCCTTCAAGCTTGCCGAAATCATGAAGGAAGCGGGCGTGCCGGATGGGGTGTTCTCCGTGCTCGCGGGGGATGGCCGGCTCGGCGCGCTCCTCTCACGGCATCCGGCGATCGCCAAGGTCTCGCTCACCGGCTCGGTGCCGACGGGCAAGAAGATCATGGCGGCGGCGGCCGAGACGCTGAAGCAGGTCACGCTCGAACTCGGCGGCAAATCCCCGCTCATCGTCTTCGAGGATGCGGATATCGAAAGCGCGGTCGGTGGCGCCATGCTGGGCAATTTCTATTCCGGCGGCGAGGTCTGCTCCAACGGCACGCGCGTCTTCGTCCATCGCAGCATCCGCGACCGCTTTGTTACCCGCCTGCTGGAGCGCACGGCCAGGATCCGCATCGGCGATCCGCTCGATCCTGAAACCCAGATGGGCGCGCTCATCTCGCACGCGCATATGGAGAAGGTGCTGGGCGCGATCGAACGCGGGCGGGCCGAGGGCGCGAAGCTCCTGGCGGGCGGCGCGCGGCTGACGGAAGGGGCGCTCGGCGCCGGCTATTTCGTGCAGCCGACGATCTTCGAGGCCGCCGCCGATGATCTCACAATCGTGCGGGACGAGATCTTCGGCCCCGTGCTGACGATCCTCACCTTCGAGACGGAGGAGGAGGTCATCGCCCGCGCGAACGATACCGAATTCGGCCTCGCCGCCGGTCTCTTCACGCGCGATCTCGCCCGCGCGCATCGGGTGATCGCCAAGCTTCAGGCCGGCACCTGCTGGATCAATACCTACAACATCACGCCGATCGAGCTTCCCTTCGGCGGCTACAAGCAATCGGGCCTGGGCCGCGAGAACAGCCGCGCCGCGCTCGATCATTATTCCCAGATCAAAAGCGTCTATGTCGCGCTGACGCCGGTGGAAAGCCCCTACTGATGGACAGTTTCGACTATATCATCGTCGGCGCCGGCTCGGCCGGTTGCGTGCTCGCCAACCGGCTGACGGAGGATGGCACTACGAGCGTGCTGGTGCTGGAATATGGCGGGTCCGACAAGTCGATCTATATCCAGATGCCGGCCGCCCTCTCGATCCCGATGAACCGCGCGAAATACAACTGGTTCTATGAGACCGAGCCCGAGCCGCATCTGGGTGGGCGGCGCATGCATACGCCGCGCGGCAAGGTGCTGGGCGGCTCATCCTCGATCAACGGCATGGTCTATATCCGCGGCAACGCGCTCGATTTCGAGGGGTGGGAGCAGGCCGGTGCGCAAGGCTGGGGCTACCGGCACGTGCTGCCCTATTTCAAGCGCGCCGAGCATCGCGAGGAGGGGGGAGACGCCTATCGCGGCGCCGATGGCCCGCTCTACACCTCCTATGGCCCGACCGAGAACCCGCTCTACCGCGCCTGGGTGGAGGCCGCGAAAGAGGCGGGCTACCCGGAAACCGCGGATGTCAACGGCTACCAGCAGGAAGGCTTCGGCCGGATGGATCAGACCGTCCGCCACGGCCAGCGGTGGAGTGCCGCCAATGCCTATCTCAAGCCCGCCATGGGCCGGAAGAACCTCGAAGTGCGGACGGGCGTTCTTGCCAAGCGGATCGTCTTCGAGGGGCACCGCGCGGCGGGCATCCGCTACCTCCGCGGCAGCGAGGAGATCGAGGTGCGGGCGCGGCGCGAGGTCATCCTCTGCGGCGGGCCGATCAACTCCCCGCAGCTCCTCAAGCTCTCGGGGATCGGCCCGGGCGCCGAGCTTGCCGAACACGGCATCCCGCTGCTGGCGGATCGCCCCGGCGTCGGCGAGAATTTGCAGGATCATCTGGAATTCTACTTCCAGATGGCGGTCAAGCAGCCCATCACGCTTTTCTCGGCGCAATCTCTCTTCGCCAAGGGCCTGATCGGCATGCGCTGGCTGCTGCGCCGCGATGGCCTGGGTGCGACCAACCATTTCGAGACCTGCGGCTTCATCCGCAGCCGCGCGGGTATTCCCTACCCCGATATCCAGTATCACTTTCTGCCGCTCGCCATCTCGTACGACGGCAACAGCCTGGCGACCGAACACGGCTGCCAGGCGCATGTCGGGCCGATGCGCTCCAAAAGCCGCGGCTGGGTGCGGCTGCGTTCAGCCGATGCGCGGGAAAAGCCGCGCGTCTTCTTCAACTATATGAGCCATCCGGACGATTGGGAGGAGATGCGGGCCTGCGTCCGCCTCACGCGGGAGATCTTCCAGCAGAAGGCCTTCGCGCCCTATCTCGGGCGGGAGATCCAGCCCGGCGCCGAATGCGTGACCGATGCGCAGATCGACGCCTTCATCCGCGACAAGGTGGAGAGCGCCTACCACCCCTCCTGCACCTGCAAGATGGGCGCGCCATCGGATGCGATGGCGGTAGTCGATCCGGAAACCCGCGTCATCGGCGTCGAGGCGCTGCGGGTGGTGGATAGCTCGATCATGCCGCAGGTCACCACGGGCAATCTCAACGCGCCGACCATCATGATCGGGGAGAAGGCGGCCGATCATATTCGCGGCCGGCCGCTGCTCAGCGCCTCCAACGCGCCCTTCTACCAGGCGGAGAACTGGCAGACGGCGCAGCGCTGACCGGAGCCGCCCCGGAGCAGAGCCGCGCCGAGATGCAAGCCCCGGCTTGCGCGCTGGCGCCAATTCGGCTCAATCCTGCGCGGGCCATAGGCGAGGAATGAGACGATGCTGCTCTTCGGCTACTGCGTGACGCTGCTGGTGTTTCTGGCGCTCGATATCGTCTGGCTCGGCATCATGGGCCATAGCTATTGCGCCGTCCTCGGCCCGCTGATGGCCCCGGAGATCCGCTGGGGCGCGGCCGGCCTCTTCTACCTGCTCTATATCCTCGGGCTCACCATCTTTGTGCTGCGGCCCGGGCGGCGGCATGGCGGCCTCTGGGTCGCGGTGCATGGGGCGCTCTTCGGGCTCTTCGCCTATGCGACCTATGACCTCACCAATCTCGCGACGCTCGCGCGATGGACGACGCAGGTGACGATCCAGGATATCGTCTGGGGCATGGTGGTGAGCGCCATCGCCTCGCTCTTCGGCTGGGTGGTGATGCGGGGCCGAGGCCGGCGCCGGCCGTAAGCCAGGGCAGCGGCGGCCGTGGATCCCCTTGCGATCTAATCGCGCGCGACTTATCTCAAGGCAAGGAACGCCGCTGCGCGCGGCTGGAGCTTGCCATGTCCGTCTCTCCGCGCCCATCGCCCGATCTCCCCGACCTGCTCTGCTTCGCAGTCTATTCGGCGAGCCACGCCTTCAACCGCGTCTATAAGCCCTTGCTGGAGCCGCTCGGCCTCACCTATCCGCAGTATCTCGTCATGATGCAGCTGTGGCGGGAGGACGGGCAGACGGTCGGCGCCCTCGGCGGCCGGCTCTTCCT
The DNA here is from genome assembly GCF_054665095.1 of Acidisoma sp. C75. Taxonomy (NCBI): domain Bacteria; kingdom Pseudomonadati; phylum Pseudomonadota; class Alphaproteobacteria; order Acetobacterales; family Acidocellaceae; genus Acidisoma; species Acidisoma sp. C75. The sequence goes on along the minus strand of NZ_BAAFHD010000007.1, from coordinate 48,710 downwards.
CGAATCGAATACCTTGACGCCGCTGCTCAAGCGCCTCGAAGCGCAGGGGCTCGTCGCGCGTGGGCGGGACCCGGCGGACGAGCGGCAGGTGCGCGTGACCCTGACCGAGGCAGGGCGCGCCCTGGCCGAGGCGGCGCTGCCGGTCCCCTCCTGCATCCTCGATGCCAGCGGCCATAGCCTGGAAGACCTGCAACGACTGACCGCCGCGGTGACGCGCCTGCGGGATCAGCTGATGGCGGCGGGCGGCAGCGAGGAGCGGTAGCCCGCCCTCGCTCACACGCCGGCGGCTGCCTCCGCCATGGCGAGCGCTTGGGAGAAGATGGCCGGATCGACATTGCCGCCCGAGAGCAGCACGGCCGTCACCCGGTCACGCCCGTCGAAGGCGCCCGAGAGCAGGGCGGCGAGCCCGACCGCGCCCGAAGGTTCCAGCACCAGCTTGAGGTGCAGGAAGGCGAAGGCCATCGCCTGCAGCACCGCCTCATCCGTCACCACCAGGCCGCCGGCGACGCGCTGGCGATTGATCGCGAAGGTCAGTTCCCCCTGGTTCGGGGAGAGCAGCCCGTCGCAGAGCGTCGAGCCGCCGGGCGGATTGCTCTCCCGCATGCCGGAGAGGAGCGAGCGGCGCATATCGTCCCGGCCCTCGGGTTCCACCGCATAGCTGGCGAGGCCCGGAAAGCGGGCTTGCAGCGCGAGGCTGAGCCCGGCGAGCAGCCCGCCGCCGCTCACCGGCACGAGCACGGCATCGGGCGTGAGGCCCATCGCCGCCGCATCCTCGGCAATCTCCAGCCCGGCGGTACCTTGCCCCGCGATCACTTCGTGCTTGTCGTAGGGCGGAATGACGGCGGCGCCGGTCGCTGCCGCCTCCGCTGCGGCCAGCGCCTCCCGGTCATCGTGCAGGCGGTCGAACGGAACCACGCGGGCGCCCCAGCTTTTCGTCATCCGGGTTTTGATCGCCGGTGCATCGGCCGGCATGAAGATCGTCGCCGGCATGCCGGCCGCCGCCGCCGCATAAGCGGTCGCCTGGGCATGATTGCCGGACGAGAAGGCGACGACGCCCCCGCGATGCCCGGCCTCGGCGAGGCGAAGCACGGCATTCATCGCACCGCGCAGCTTGAAGCTGCCGGTATGCTGGAGGTTCTCCGCCTTCAGCAACACCGTGCCGCCCACCGCGCGGTCCAGCACCGCGCTGCGGAGCAGCGGCGTGTGGCGGAGGCGGCTGCCGCAGCGGCTGCGCGCCTCTTCGATATCGGTGATCGTCGGCAGGGTCATCGCGGCGCTCCGGTCGGCAGGCGGGTGAGGAGGGCGGGGCCCGCGGCCCCGATGGTGACGGCATAGAGGTGATAGCGCCCGCCGATCCGCTCGCCCCGCTGGCGGGTGATGGTGCCGAGCGGCGAGACTGCGGCCCAGGCGCCAGGCGGCGGCGGGCCCTGGCGATGGGTTGGGCGCAGGAAGAGGCCGCGCGCGCCGGGGGGCGCGGCCGTTTCCGGATGCGGCAGGGAGAAATAGCGCCAGCGCGGCTCATCGGCGAGAACCGGCACCCGGCCGCGCAAATAAAAGGCGAGTTCGGCGCCGAGGCCGTATTCGTCCACGGCGATGAAGGGCGCATGCCGCGCCGCGGCTTCCGCGGCCATGCTGTCCGCAAGCTGTCGCCAGCCGCCGAGCAGCCGCACTGTCGGGTCTTTCGCGCCGCCGAGCGGCAGGGGGCTCGCCACCGCCTGGATATAGACGACCGCGGTGATGGCGAAGCCGAGCGCGAGGCCAGGCTTCAGCCACCGCTGGCCGGCGGGCAGGCGGGCCGCGGCGATGACCCCGGCCGGATAGAGGATTTCCGGCCAGTTGCCCTGCACCCGGTCGCCCAGCGCATGCTGGAGGAAGACGAGCGCCGGCAGCACCCCGAGGGCGGTGAGCAGGCCGGCCGCCGCCTCCTGCCGGCGAAGGGCGATCCCCGCCTCGCGCCAAAGGCCGAGCAGGCAGAGCACGAAGATGATGGGCGTCGCGAGCCCCGCCTGGCCGGCGATGAGTTCGCCGAGGAACTGGGCTGCCCGCGCGGGGTGGAAATCCTCCGTCCGCCCGCCTTGCTTGGCGAAGCTCACCCAGCCATGGCCGGCATTCCAGAGGATGACCGGGAGGAAGAGCAGTAGCGCGAGGCAGAGCGCGGCCCAGGGGCGCGGGTCGGCAAGCCAGCGGCGCCCGGCGGGGAGGGCGAGGAACCAGAGGCCGATGCCCGCCAGCAGCAATCCGGCGGGGTATTTGCTGTCCATCGCCAGCCCCGCCGCCGCCCCAGCGGCGATCCACCACCAGCCGCTGCCGCCCGCCACCAGCCGCGCCATCGCCCAGAGGGTCAAGACCCAGAAGAAGAGCAGCGGCGTATCCGGTGTCATCACCACCGAACCCGCGCCAAAGACGAGGCTCGCATTGAGCAGCAGGCTCGCCGCATAGCCGCGCCCCGCCTCAAGCCGCCGCGCGGCATCGATGAGGAGAAGGGAAGCGGCGAGCCCCGAGAGCGGCCCGAGCAGGCGGATGCCGAGCGGCGTCGCGCCGCAGAGCGCCGTGCCGAGCCGGATCCAGAGGGCGACCATGAAGGGATGATCGTAATAGCCGGCGGCCGGCGCGCGGCTCCAGACCCAGTAATAGGCTTCGTCGGGCGATAGCGGGATGAGGGCCGCGACTATCAGGCGCAGCGCCGTGAGGCCGAGGAGGGCGAGGATCACCGCGGCGAGCGGCGAGAGAAGCGGGCGGGCGCGTGCGACGGGCATTTCCCTGCCTATGCCGGAGCCGGCCCGCCGGCACCAGAGGGTGCGACGCGCGGCGCGAATGCGCGCCGAGACGGACCGGGCCGAGGCTCTCCCGAGCAGGCTGCCGGCTAGACGCTGCGCCAGACGAGGGTGGAGGAGACGGCGTAATTCCACACGACGCCGACCGCCGCACCCACCGCCGCGGCCGAAAGCCCATTGTCGCGGAAGGGGGAGAAGAGCGCGCTCGCGATGCCGATATTGGCGATCGCGCCGACGCCGCAGACCAGCATGAAGAGGATGAGCCCGCGCACCAGCCGCGGCCCGCGCAGCCGGTAGCTGCGATAGGTCAGCCGGTTGTTGAGCTGGAAGTTGAAGAGCATGGCGAGAATCGTCGCGATGATTTCGGAGCGCACGAAATCGAGCCCGACATTCCGCCCCGCCCAGAGCACCGCGAGGTTGACGAGCACGCCGAGCGCGCCGACCAGGGCGAAGGCGAAAAAGCGCATCGGCACGTAGCCATGCAGCAGCTTGTCGAGCAGCTGGGCCGCGAACTGGATCATCACCAGCGCGTCGAGCTTGCTCTCGCCCGCCTCGCGCTTATGGAACTGGCAGGGGATTTCCAGCACGCGGAGCCTTTCCGGCGCCGAGAGGATGATATCGAGCAGGATCTTGAAGCCTTGCGCGGAGAGGCGCGGCGCGATCGCTTCGAAGCCCGCGCGCGGCATCATGAAGAAGCCGCTCATCGGGTCGGTCAGCCGCATCGGCAGCAGATATTGCGCGAGCGCGATGCCGGCATTGGAGATGCGGTGCCGCGCCGCGGAGGAAAGCCCGTCGGACGAGCCGTCGCCGACATGGCGGCTGCCGACCACGAGATCCGCCCCGCCGGCGCGCAGCGCCGCCAGCATTTCCGGCAGCTTCGTCTGGTCGTGCTGCAGATCGCCATCCATCACGGCGACGAAATCGGCCGAGGAGGAGAGGGCGCCTTCGATCACCGCGGAGGAGAGCCCGCGCCGGCCGATGCGGCGGATGCAGCGCACGCGCGGATCGCGCCGGGCAAGCGCGCGCGCCTCCTCGGCCGTGCCGTCGGGGCTGTTGTCATCGACGAAGATGATCTCCCAACCGACCCCGGGGAGTGCGGCGGCCACCCGCTCCACCATCGGGCGGACATTCGGCCGCTCCTTGTAGCAGGGCACGACGATGGAGAGCTCTGGCGGCATCATGCGCGGGCCCGGTTCCGGATTCGAAGAAGAGGACATGGGCGCAGGCATAGCGCGCTTTGGGCCCACGGCAAGAGCGCCCGGCTTCTTAGGGCTCCCAGCCGGGCGGCGCCATCTCGAAGCCCGAGAAGAGAAAAGCAGGGGCGACGACGCAGGAGACGAGCGTCCAATCCCCGGCACTCCAGGCACGCTGCCAGTGGTTCTTCGCGACCACACCCTGGAAGCTTTCGCCAAGCCCGATATCCGGCCCGAGCCGATGGGCGAAGCCGCTTTCCCCCGGCGGGGCGATTTCGAGGACGAGCGGCGCGCCACCATGCCAGAGCCAGATTTCCACCGCATCGACGCGATGCCAGGCGCTGATCACGCCGCGCGGCAGGAGGAAATAGATCGTCGTCGCCACCCCTCGCGCCACGAGATCGCCATCGCGGAAGCTTTCGCGGAAGAACCCGCCCTCGGGATGCGGCTGGAGCGCGAGGGCGGCGATGACATCCGAAGCCCGCAGGCTGGGGTCGCGCAGATCCATGTGGGCCGGCCTCCTCAGCCGGGCGGGGTGGTCTCGGTAAAGCCCGGCAGCGCGGCGGTGGTTTCCGCGAACCACTGGGCGAGGCGGGGATGGGAATCCCGCCAGGCGAGCGGCGCGAAGCGGAAATCGAGATAGCCGAGCGCGCAGACGAGGCTGATCGTGCCGATATCATGATGCAGGGGGGCGGGGATGTGATCCTCGCAATAGGCGAGCGTCCGGGAGACGCCGGCCATCTGCCGCGCGATCTCGGCGCCGCGTGCTTCTTCCGCCGGCCGCTGCTGCTCCATGCGTGTCAGCACCGCCGCGTCCATCATGCCGTCCGCGAGCGCCTGCAGGCGCAGCGCCGGCCAGCGCGCGCCATGCTCGGGGAAGAGCGGCGGGGCATCGCCGAGGCTGTCGAGATATTCGCAGATGACCGGGCTATCGAAGAGCGCTTCGCCATCCTCGGTGATGAGGCAGGGGATTTTCGACAGCGGATTAGCCGCCACCAGTTCGGGCGGCAGGGCATAGGGGTTGGTCGGCACAAGCTCGATCTGGCTATCGATCCCGCGGGTGCTGGCAGCGAGCAATACTTTGCGCGCAAAGGGGCTGGTCTTCGAATAGAGCAGCTTCATGGGCGGTCTCCTCCTGGGGGTAGGCGGCAGCGGGAAACGGGAAGCGGGAAGCGGCCAGCAGGCGGGGGCGGCGGTCTCGCCCCGGCTTCAGCCCTTGAAGCTATCCTTCATGGCGCGGATACGGCCGAAGGAGGCGGCATCCGCGGCCAGCAGATAGGGGTTGACCGGCAATTCATCGGCAAGCCGCACGGGAACCGTCTGCCTTCCTTCCGCCCGCATCCGATCGACCTCGGCGGCGCGGGCGCGCAAGGCCGGGTTCTCCCCGTTGATCGAGAGGGCGAAGCGCGCATTCGCCTGGGTATATTCATGGCCGCAGCAGATCAGCGTCTCGGGCGGCAGGGCGCGGATCTTGGCGAAGCTCTGGAAGAACTGCTCCGGCGTGCCTTCGAACATCCGCCCGCAGCCGAGGCTGAACATGGTATCGCCGCAGAAGAGCAGCGGGCCGCCCGGGAAGAAGAAGGAAATATGCCCGACCGTATGGCCCGGCGTTTCGATCACGCGGCCCTCTTCGCCCGCGAAATCGATGCGGTCTCCCTCCTGCACGGCCCGGTCGAGCGGGGGGAGCCGATGCGCATCGGCCTCCGCCCCGATGATCTGGGCGCCGAAACGCGCGCGCAGCGCATCCGCGCCCGCGACATGATCGCCATGGTGATGAGTGAGCAGGATGAGGTCGAGCCGGCCGCCCATCCCGTCCACCGCCGCGATGGCCGGGTCTGCCTCCGCCGGGTCGATGAAGGCGAGCGCGCCGGTGCGATCGTCCCGCAGCAACCAGGCATAGTTGTCGGACAGCATGGGCACGGGGATGGCGGAAAGGGTCATGCCGGTTTTCTAGCATCGCGGCCGGCGCGCGTGAATGCTTCGCGGCGCAACAAATCGGTAGTGTCTCAGTTTGAAATTTTCCAAGAATTAGACTCCTTGGTCCGTGCATTTCCGGCCCGGATGCCCTATGCTTAGCGGAAAGCATAGGAGAACGCGATGCCACTAACACCACCCAGCCGAACCACCCCAACTTCCGAAGGGCAAAACGGCCTAACTTACGACCATGAGGGTAAGAAGGTTATTATTGTAGCGACGCACGAAGCGGTGCAGGATCATGGGTGGCCTAAAATAACACAGGTAGCTAGCGACAAATACGATCGCGGCAATGTGGATACATCGAAAGACCCTGTTCAAGTGCCAGTTGGCCTTGAAGATTTCTGAGGGCGCCAAGGATGCCTAAAGGCCCTAAAGGCGAAAAGCGCCCTGCCGACGTGATCGGCAACGCCGTGAAGGTCATGCGGATAGCGACTGGCGAGGAGCAGGAGGACATCGCGCCCGCGTCGGCTGCGGCCACGCTGGGGAAGCTGGGCGGGGCTGCCCGCGCCCGGAATATGACCCCCGAGCGGCGGGCAGAGATCGCCAAGAAGGCGGCGGCTAAGAGATGGGGGAAGGGCTAGGCTTTTTTTCCAAAAAGGCTAATCACGTTTGAATCTTGACGGAACTCTTCTTTCAGGACCGGCGTCGCGCGCGAATCCAGCTCACCGGACAGCAGCCCTGGTTCAAGGTCGGCAAGCTCTTCTAACTCAGACGCAGGTAGTGGTAGTGACTTCATAATCTGAGCGGCAGATTGCACTTTAGCCTCAATCAAAAGTTCAAAACTACGCCTAATAAGGTGCGGCTCTTCTACCGCAAGCTTACCATCAAGAGGCTCTCCTTCTCGCCATCCGCGCCGGTTATAGTTAATCCACAATCGGCGTGCGTACTCTTCATCAATGAGGTCGAGATGTTTACAACGCATTACCATCGCGCCCACGGACGCGCCCCAGCGTTCCTTCAAAGTTAGGAAGGCATCCAGTGACGGGGCATACAATTCGTCCGTAAATTCACGTGAAGGCAGCAACATTGCTGACGCAATCTGATCGGCCTGTTTTTCAACAGCCTTATAAAAGCTCCGATCATTCAGCCGACGCTGCGAGATATTTGCATGACAAACGATATGAACAAGTTCGTGAAGAACATCGAAACGCTGACGGCAAGCACTTGCCTTGTCTCGTGATAAAACCACAAACGGCGCGCCAAAGCGGCTTGACCATTGCGAGAATGCGTCAAGTTTATCTGCTCTGACATGAATGCGAGAAACCAGGATTCCGTTATTTTCCAACAACTCAATCGTATCGGGCATCGGCCCAGGGCTCACGCCCCAAAACTCCCTAATCTGCTGGGCGGTGCGCTCAACAAAAGAAGAACTTCCAAAGTTTTCCTCTGAAAATTCTATGTAAGGTAAATTCAATTTAGGCAGATCAAAATAAGATGCTAGGTAATCAACAATCTCCTTCATCCATTCCAAACGGACTTCTGCACGATCACGCGCAACAGGAGGAGCTGACAAACGAGCACGCCAAAAAATTGGTTGCTCATCCCGATGAGGAACTGAGCGTAGAAAATAGTCGCGCGGAAATTTCAAAACGCTAGCCAGACTATACACGACATCAAGTTTGGGGCTTTGGTGTCCATTCTCGTATTTTGAAATAGACTGCACACTTACGCCGACCATATCTGCTAGATCGGTGGCACTTACTCCACGCGCCTTACGCGCCTCAATAAGGCGCTCCCCCACGAAACCCTGAGCTATTGCAGTCATTTTTTGTCATCCGTACCTGTGCCTTCTTCGCCCGGCTTCTTCCACGGCATAGAACGCTTTGGAAGCACCTTTTTCGGAGCAGAGGGGTAGGCACTTAGAATCTCAGTTATGGTTAATTCTGTCGTCCAGACCTTACAGTCAGCGGAAGGGAGACAAAACTGAATCATCCCGAGCTTCTGCGATTCAAGGTCGAAGCGACGACCAACAGGGTTATGAGCGATAGGCCGTACAGGCTACGCATCACGAAAGCGCCTTCTGGTTCGTCCCCAAGATCAAGACGAGGTAGGCCCATTGTCTCGGCAAGCTTCTCCCGAAACTTAGCCGGTTGAGGCATTAAACCAATTGCAGGAACATATGACTGCGTTATCCCAACATCATTCTTAAACACGTAAGCGTGCCTGCGATTGTTTTGTACTATTAAGTTCATCGAGTGCGAAAGTTTATGGCGAACTGCCAAATCAACAAGCAGCTTTTCCATTCTAAAATGGCGGCGTTGAAGAAGGTCATCGATCTTCTGGTCTGGCAAAACATTCTTATCCGTATCAACGGAGGCGAACGCATCAGCGTAAGTGATGATAGCCAAAGATCGAAGGTCGGACCAAAACTCAGCCGGTATGTCCCGAACAATCTTATCTTTAGCAGAGGATTTGATTTCCTCAGATGCGTCCATAAGAAGATGACCCCTAAACAATTTTCCTGTATTGCACAATTCCGTATAAAGCTTAAAGAGTTTTGTGTCAACGACGGGTTTGTGGATGGTTTTTCTTGACGCTAAGCATAAAAGTTCATACAACATGAGTATGAACAAGCTTTCCCTCGCTCAGCGCGCCAATATCCTCACGATGCTTTGCGAGGGCTCGTCCATGCGGTCTGCGTCGCGGATTGCGGATGTGAGCATCAACACCGTGGCGAAGCTGCTGGTCGATGCTGGCGCGGCTTGCGAAGCCTTCCATAACGAGGCTGTCCGTAATGTCCCGGCCAAGCGGGTGCAGTGCGATGAGATTTGGTCATTCTGCTACGCCAAGCAAAAGAACGTGGCGGCGGCCAAGGCCGCCCCTGAAGGCGCTGGTGATGTCTGGACGTGGACGGCGCTGGATGCCGATAGCAAGCTGATTGTGGCCTTCCTCGTGGGTGGCCGTGACGCTGGCTATGCCCACGAGTTCATGCTGGACGTAGCGGATCGTCTCGCTAACCGCGTCCAGCTCACCACAGACGGCCATAAGGCTTATCTGGACGCGGTAGAGGATGCGTTCGGGGCCAATGTCGATTATGCCATGCTGGTGAAGATGTATGGCGAAACAACTGCCGCGCCGGGGCGCTACAGCCCCGCCGAATGCACCGGCATCAAGAAAACCCGCATTGAGGGCAAGCCGGACGCCAATCACGTCTCCACGTCCTATGTGGAGCGCCAGAACCTCACCATGCGGATGTCCATGCGTCGCTTCACCCGCCTGACCAATGGCTTCAGCAAGAAGGTGGAGAGCCATGCGGACATGGTGGCGCTCTATACCGTCTGGTACAATTTCGTCCGCCAGCACAAGACGCTGCGTTGCTCGCCCGCTATGGCCGCTGGCTTGAGCACGACGTTGTGGAGCATGGAGGACGTGGTGAAGCTGATCGATGCCCGCGCCGCCAAGCCGAACCGCCCGGCGGTTTATAAAAAAGCGGCGGCAGAAATTTCAAACTGAGACACTACCAACAAATCTGCCGGATCGCGGGAGTTTGCGGTTCCGTGTATGCTCGCCGCGATGGCACTGGATGTACACGCTGCAGCCGATTTCTATGGGACCGCGCAGGGCGCGGTGACCGCGCGGGTCATTCGGGAGCGGATCGCCGCGCTCTGGCCGGATATGACGGGCAAGGCCGTGCTCGGCCTCGGCTATGCGCCGCCCTATCTGCGCGCATGGCGGGAGGAAGCGCGGATGACGGTGGCGCTGACGCCGGCGCAGATCGGCGCCGCGCGCTGGCCGATGGGGGCGGCCAATCTCACCTGCATGGCCGAAGAGGATGCGCTGCCCTTCGCGGGCCCGGTCTTCGACCGCGTGCTGCTCGTCCATGGCCTCGAAAACGCCGAGAACCTGCGCGGCCTGCTGCGCGAGGTCTGGCGCGTGCTGAAGGATGACGGGAAGCTTATGGTCATTGCGCCCAACCGCCGCGGCATGTGGGCCTATTTCGAGCAGACGCCCTTCGGCCATGGCACGCCCTACACGGCCGGGCAGGTCGGGCGGATGCTCACCGGCTCGATGTTCCGGGTCGAGCGGCGGGACATGGCGCTCTGCATGCCGCCGCTCGCCAGCCGGATCATCCTGCGCAGCAATCGGCTGTTCGAGCGCAGCGGCCGCTGGGCGATGCCGCAATTCGCCGGCGTCATCATCGCCGAGGCGGTGAAGGACGTCTATTCCGCGATCCCGACGAATATGACGCCCTCGCGCCGCTTCATCCTCGCCGAGGCACCCTAGGCGAGCGCCCCGGGAAAGCCGCGCGGCAGCGGACGAGGCAGCCCTCCCGAAGGTTTCGCGCGCGGGATCGTCCCGCCCGATGATGCGGCGCTTGGGCCCCCGTGCCTCGGTCGCGGATTGCCTCACACGACGGAGGCCACATCAGAGAAGAGATGAAGGGCGGCGTAGTAGAGCAGCATGATGGTCTTACCATCGCGGATGGCACCTTCCCGGATCATGGCGAGCGCCTCCTCGATCGTCGGTTCAAGAACCGCGATATCCTCGCCTTCCTCCGCCTTGCCGCCGCCGCTGCCGATACGGTCGGCCGCTTCATAGCGGGCGACGAAGAAATGCAGCCGCTCCGTCACCGAGCCCGGGCTCATGAAGGCGTCGAAGATCGGGGTCGCCGCGCTGATGCGAAATCCCGTCTCCTCCTCCGTCTCGGCGCGGATGCGGTCGGCCGGGGCGGCATCGTCGAGAAGCCCGGCCGGCACCTCGATCAGCAGATCGTCATAGCCGTTGACGAAGGCCGGGTAACGGAACTGGCGGGTCAGAACCACCGTCCGCCGGGTGGGGTCGTAGAGCAGGATGGCAGCGCCATTGCCGCGGTCATAGGTCTCGCGCGCCTGGCGCTGCCAGCATCCATCGGCGCGCCTGAAGGACAGCACCGTCTTTTTGAGGACCGACCAGTCCCGGGCGAGGATTCGTTCCTCTTCGATGCGGATGCGGCCGGCAAGGCTCATGGCAAGGCTCTCCTGAATGGCGCGGGGCGTGGGTGCCGGCGCCCGGCAGGAATACGTGCAAGATCGTGCATGTTCAAGATATTTCGTGCAGACAGCGCCACACAAGCCGCTGGCATGGCGGGCGAAATCTCCGCCCATGGCCCTTCCGCTTCGCGGCTTTGACGCCATCTCCCCTCCCTGTGACGCGGCGCAACCGGCGGCCAAGGCCGCCCTCATCCAGGAAAAGCCATGCTCCTTCTCATCGTCATCATCCTTCTCGTCATCGTGCTATTCGGCGGCGGCTGGGGCTATTCACGCGGCTATTATGTGGACCGGCCGCATTACGGCTACGGCCTCGGCGGCCTCGGCACCTTCCTCATCATCGTCCTCATCCTCATGCTGCTGCTCGGCCATAGCCATTACTGAGCGGGCAGGGCGGGGCGGCGGCCCCGCCGGCCTCAGCCCGGCCTTCACGCCTTCCGCGCAGCCGCTTCAGTAGCTGCGCGGAAAGGTCGTCAGATGCACCGCGAAGAGGGCGCTCGCCTCGGAGGCGAGTTCGGGCGGGGTTTGCAGCATCGGCGCGAGGAAGCGGTGGTTGACGGCGGCGATGCCGATAAACGCGTCGCCCTTCGCCATCAGCGTCTCGAAACCGGCATGAGGCACCGGCTCGCCCGGCGCCTGGCCCACGAAGAGGCTGCGGTTGACGAGCATGCCGCCGGCATGGATCTCCGGCTTGTTATAGCTCCAGGCAGGATCTTTCACGAGATAGGGGAGAAGGGGCTGCGCCCAGCCCGCCTCGAAGGCGAGCGAAGCATCCTGAACCTCGGCGATCCAATCCGGCGTCCAGGGCCTCGCTTGCAGATGCGTGCCGGAAATCGCGAGGCCGATCGCGGGGTCCCCCCAATCCGCCCAGCAGCCGCTCGGCCCCGCCGCGAGCGTCGCCCCCGCCGGCACCGCAATCCCCGCGCCGGTCTTGGCCTCCGTCCAGAGATCGAAGCGGAGCGGGGCGAAGACCGCGATCGGTTGGCCGCTTGAGGCCGCGATCTGCAACAACCCTTTGGGATCGTCCGAGGATCGGTAGAGATCGGCAAGCCCGATGGTGCGGGTTCGCACGAAGCTCAAATCGCCGCAGGCGGCATGCGGCGCTTTCGCATCCGGCGAGACATAGGCGAAGTTGCTGGCGATATCGGTCGGAAGGCCCGGCGCCGCGGCGACCGCGGGCGCCGCCAGCAGATCCCTGAGGTAGCGCGCCCGCACCGCCCAGCCGAGCCCGACGGTGCCGCGTTGCAGCCCGCCCGAGCCGATCGCCACCACCTCGCCGGCATCGTTGAGGATGGGCGCGCCTGAATGGCCGGGCAGCAAGTTGCCATCCACCCGCAGGATTTCGGTCGAGAGGCTCGGGAAGCCGAGCTTCTGGATCTCCTCCCGCTCGGCATCGCCCACCGCATCCTGTAGCAGCGGCGCTGTCTGATTGGCCGCGGTGACATAGAGCGGCGCGTCCGAACTCGTCGGCTGGTCGAGCGGATAGCCATAGACATCGACATAAGTGCCGATCGGCGGATCGGCCGCCGCTGCTTGCAACGGTGCCGCCTGCGGCGGGTCGGCCACGCTCAGCAGTGCGAGATCGGCGCTCAGCAATTCGTGGCGAACGGCGGCATCCACCGCCTGCACCTGGTCGCCCACCGGAAAGAAGACCTGGACCGTGCGGCAGCCGATGACGACATGCAGCGCGGTGACGATATGGCCCGCCCGCTGCCACACGAAGCCGGTGCCGGAGCGCGATTCGCCCGCGCAATCGGTGCCGACGACGCGCAGTACCGACGGCGCGACGCGGAGCAGGATGGCGGCACTCGGCTGGGCGAGCGCGGCGCCGGGCAGCAGCGCGAGCAGGCCGCAGACCGCCTTGATCAGTCGCATAGCGCGGTGATCCCGGCATGCAGCACGGCTGGCTGGTCCGCCGTCGCGGCCGCGGCGCGGGCGGCGAGGATGGCATTGCCGCTTCTGTCGTCGGCGGCGCGGAGCACGAGGAGGGCGGAGGCGTCCGTCACCCGGTTGAGGCGGCTGCAGAGCCCGCTCTGGGTGGCGTAGAAGGCATTCACGGGCGTGGGCGCGGGCCCCACCTGCCGGCCCGCCGGCCGCACGCCGAGCCTTTCGTAGGCGACCAGGGATTGCGCGTCCTCGGCCGAATAGCCGGCATCGGTCCAGCGCTGCACCTGCGCCTTGATATCCGGGGCGAGCACATCGCTTGCGCGGAGCGCGAGGCCGCCGACCCCGCCGAGCGCGCAAGCGAAGCCGAAGAAGCCGATGCGCATGGCCCGATCGGGGCCGCCTGCCTTGGCAAGCCCGAGAAAGGCAGCGAGCCCCGCCATCAGCGCGGCCATCACCTCGCCAACCAGCGAGGTGGACGAGAGGCCAAGTAACAGGCCGACAAGAACACCGAGGCCCATGCCTGAGAACGCTTCGGCGAACATTTTCTATTCTCGGATATTTGCCGTCTAGCAGTAACGGCGATCGGAGGGTGCGTCCAGCGGATTGCGGCTGCCGCCGCTCGCCCTGCGCCTACTCCCCGGCGCCTTGCGTCGCCCGGCGCTTGCGTCGCCCGCCCGGCCGGCGCAGATTCGCGCCCCGCGCTGAAAGCGGAAGGGGGAGGCGGACCATGCTCAAGCAGCTCGAACCCAAGGCCGGGGTGCTCGCCCGGCGGGGCGAGATCATCGCCGGGCTGCGCGCGCTCGTGCCCGCAAGCGGCGTCATCGCCGAGCCGCTGCGCCTCAAGCCCTATGAGACGGATGGCTTAAGCGCGCTGCGCGAAGTGCCGCTCGCCGTCGTGCTGCCGGAAACGACCGAGCAATTGGCGGCGATTCTGCGCTACCTGCACGGCCAGGGCGTGCGCGTGGTGCCGCGCGGCGCCGGCACCGGCCTTTCGGGCGGCGCCCTGCCCATGGCCGATACCGTCGTCGTCGGCATGATGCGGATGAACCGCATCCTCGCGATCGACTATGCAGACCGCTTCGCGGTGGTGCAGGCGGGCGTCACCAATCTCGGGATAACCGCCGCCGTGCAGGAGCAAGGCTTCTTCTACGCCCCCGATCCTTCGAGCCAGCTCGCCTGCATGATCGGCGGCAATGTGGCGATGAATTCCGGCGGCGCGCATTGCCTCAAATACGGCGTGACGGCGAACAACCTCCTCGGCCTCAAGATCGTGACGATCACCGGCGAGATCATCGAGATCGGCGGCGCGCATCTCGATGCGGCGGGGTATGACTGGCTCGGCCTGCTGACGGGCAGCGAAGGCCAGCTCGCCATGGTCGCGGAAGTCACCGTGCGGATCCTGCGCGCGCCGGAAGGGCAGCGGGCGATGCTGGCGGGGTTTCGCTCCAACGAGATCGCGGGGGCCTGCGTCTCGCGCATCATCAGTTCGGGCATCATTCCGGTGGCACTCGAATTCATGGATCGGCCGGCGATCCATGCTTGCGAGAAATTCGCCGCCGCCGGCTATCCGCTGGACGCCGAAGCCTTGCTCATCATCGAGGTGGAAGGATCGGAAGCCGAGCAGGATGCGCTGCTCGGCAAGCTGCGCGCGATCTGCGCCGAGTTCGATCCCATCAGCCTGCGGGTGTCGCAATCGGCGGAGGAGAGTGCCGCCATCTGGAAGGGCCGCAAGGGCGCCTTCGGCGCGGTCGGGCGGATCAGCCCGGATTACCTCTGCATGGATGGCGTCATCCCGACCTCGAAGCTCGCTCAGGTGCTCGGCCATATCGCGATGCTGAGCGAGCGCTACGGCCTCGCCGTCGCCAATATCTTCCACGCCGGAGACGGCAATCTCCATCCCCTCATCATGTTCGACGCGAACGATCCGGCGAGCTACGCCAAGGCCGAGCAGTTCGGCGCCGATATCCTCTGCTATTGCGTCGAGGTCGGCGGCTGCCTGACGGGTGAACACGGCGTCGGCATCGAGAAGCGCGATCTGATGAACCGCCAGTATAGCGAGACGGAACTCGCCCAGCAGCGCGCCATCAAAACCGCCTTCGATCCGGATTGGCTGCTCAACCCGGCCAAGGTCTTCCCCCTGGTGGCGGCATGAGCGTGGCGCTGGCGGCGCCTGCGCGGCTCGCACCGGCGAGCGAGGAGGGGATCGCCGAGGCGGTATGCCGGGCGATCGCGGACGCCGCCCCGCTGGCCATCGAAGGGCTCGGCAGCAAGGCCGCCATGCTGCGGCCGGTGCAGGCGGCAGCGACGCTTTCGACGCGCAACCTCACCGGCATCACCCTCTATTCGCCCGGCGAACTCGTGCTCTCGGCCAAGGCGGGCACCCCGCTCGACGAGATCGAGCGCGCGCTCGCTGGCCAAGGCCAGCAGCTCACGGCCGAGCCGCCCGATCTTTCGCGGTTGCTCGGCGCCCCGCCGCAGCAGACGATCGGCGGGCTTGTCGCCACCAACCTCAGCGGGCCGCGCCGCATCGCCTGGGGCGCGATGCGGGACCATCTGCTCGGCATCCGCATGGTCAATGGCCGGGGCGAGGTCATCCGCTCCGGCGGGCGGGTGATCAAGAACGTCACCGGGCTCGATCTCTGCAAGCTGCTGGCGGGCAGCCAGGGCACGCTCGGCGTGTTGACGGAGGTGACGCTCAAGGTTCTGCCGCGGCCGGAAAGCGCGGGCTCGCTGGTGCTGCGCCGGCAACAGGCGGCCGAGGCGGTGGCCGCCCTCTCGGCCGGGCTCGGCTCGCCCTATGGCGTTTCCGGCGCGGCCTGGCTGCCCGGCTGGGCCGCGGCCCGCCTCGGCCATGGCGATCGGTCCCTCACCATTCTGCGCATCGAGGAGAGCGCGGCGAGTGTCGCCTATCGCCTCGGCCGGCTGCGCGGCGCGCTCGCCGGCTTCGGCGGGGTGGAGCTCTGGCCGGAGGCCGAGAGCGTCGCCGCCTGGGCCGCCATCCGCGATGCGCGGCCGCTGGAAATCGCCGAGGGGGAGGGGCTTTGGCTGCTCTCCACCCGGCCGTCGCGCGGGCCGGCGGTGCTGGCGGCGGTGGAGGCTGCGGGCGGCCGCGGCTTCCTCGATTGGGGTGGCGGGCGGGTCTGGGCCCTGGGGCCTGGCTTGCCCGCGATGGCGCAGGCGATCGCGGGGGCGATCGGCCGGGAAGGCGGCACCTGGATGCTGATGCGCGGGCCGGAGGCGCTGCGCTTCGCAGCCCCCGTGCTGCCGCCCGACCCTCCCGCGCTCGCGGGCCTCGCCCGGCAGGTCAAGGCCGCGCTCGATCCGCATGATCTCTTCAATCCCGGCCGCCTCTCGGCGGCGCTATAGGCCAGCCTCATGCAAACGAACTTCTCCCCCGCCCAGCTGGAAAACCCCGATACGGCGGCGGCGAACGAGGTGCTGCGCACCTGCGTCCATTGCGGCTTCTGCACCGCCACCTGCCCGACCTTCGTGCTGCTCGGCGATGAGCTCGACAGTCCGCGCGGGCGCATCTACCTCATCAAGGACATGCTGGAGCACGACCGCCCGGCGACCGAGGAGGTGGTGCGGCATGTCGATCGTTGCCTCTCCTGCCTCTCCTGCATGACGACCTGCCCCTCGGGCGTGAACTATATGCACCTCGTCGATCATGCCCGCCGGCATATCGAGGAGACCTATCGGCGCCCCTGGCATGAGCGGGCGCTGCGCGCCGTGCTTGCCCGGGTGCTGCCCCATGCCGGTCTGTTCCGCGCAAGCCTGCGGGCGGCGGCCCTCGCCCGGCCGCTCGCCGCCCTGCTGCCGGCCCGCTCCAGGCTCGGCGGCCGGCTGGCGGCGATGTTGCAACTCGCCCCGGCCCGCCTGCCGCCGCCGAGCCCGATGCAGCGGCCGCAGGTCCACAAGGCCGAAGGCGAGCGGCGCGGGCGGGTGGCTCTCCTCACCGGCTGCGCGCAGAAGGTGCTCTCGCCCGCGATTAACGAGGCGACCATCCGCCTCCTCACCCGCCTTGGCATCGAGGTGGTGATCGCCCCTGAGGTTGGCTGCTGCGGGGCGCTCACCCATCACATGGGCCAGCACGATCCGGCGATGGCCGCCGCGCGCGCCGCGATCGCCGGATGGAGCCGCGAGATCGAGGGCGCGGGGCTGGACGCCATCATCGTCAATACCTCCGGCTGCGGCACAACGGTGAAGGATTACGGCTTCATGTTCCGCAACGAGCCCGCGCCCTGGGCCGCGCGGGCGGCCCGCATCTCGGGCCTCGCGCTCGATATCAGCGAATATCTGGCACGCATCGGCTACCGGCCGAGCCGGGAGGCGCCTGGCCTCACCGTCGCCTATCACGCCGCCTGCAGCCTGCAGCACGGGCAGAAGGTGACGGCCGAACCCAAGGCGCTGCTGAAGGCCGCCGGCTTCGCGGTGGTGGAGCCGCGCGATGCGCATCTCTGCTGCGGCTCGGCCGGCACCTACAACATCCTGCAGCCGGAAATCGCCGGCCGCCTGCGCCTGCGAAAGCTCGAAACGCTGGCCGCGCGCAAGCCCGATCTGATCGCCGCCGGCAATATTGGCTGCATCACGCAGTTGGGCGGCGGCGGGCTGCCCGTGGTCCACACCGTCGAACTGCTCGACTGGATGGCGGGCGGGCCGAAGCCTGCCGCGCTCGGCGGTTGAGCCCGGCTCGGCGCTATGCCGCGGGCGGCTCGTCCAGGAACACCACCTGCGAGGCGCCGCCCACCACCATCTCGCGGATCGCGGCGTTGAAGGCGCGGGCATGCGGGCTCGTGATATGCGCCTCGAAGGCCGCATCGTCGGCGTAGATCTCATCCACATGGTAGCAGCGGGGCGCATCAGCCCGGGTATAGGCGATGAAGCGCAGGCAGCCCGGCTCGGCCCGCACCGCGCGGGTGAGGTCGGCGATCATCGCCCGCATCCGCTCCTCCTGGCCGGGGAGAACTTCGAAGGTGGCGTAGAGCGGCTTGGCCATGCGGGCGGTTCCTCGGGCTGTGGGGGTCAGGGCGTGCCGCGATATTCGCGCAAGGCGATCTCGGTCAAGACCATCGCTTGCGCCTGGCCGATGGAGGCCCAGCCATCCTCGATCACCGCGCTCATGGCACGCGCCGCGGCGGAAGGATCGCCGACCGCGATCGCCTCGGCGATCGCGACGTGCCCGGCTTCGGAAAGCGTCTGCCGCTGGGCGTCATCCGTCGGCGCGCTGATCGAGAAGGCGGCGGCGAGGGCGGTGCGAATGAGGGCGCCGATCGATTGCAGGAAGGGATTGCCGGAAGCATCGAGGATGAGGAGGTGGAAGGCGAGATCGGCATCGGCGAAGGCCCGCCGCTCCCGCCCGGCATCGCGCATCAGCTGGGCGAGCGCCCGCAGCTCGGCCACCTGCTCCTCATTGCGCCGCCGGGCCATGAGCGCCGCGGCCATCGGCTCGAAGGTCTGCCGCAGTTCGAAAAGCTGGGCGAGGAAGGCACGATCGACGCCGACTTCGAACCGCCAGGCGAGGATATCGGAATCGAACATATTCCAGTGCCGCGGCTCCAGCACGCGGGTGCCGACCTTGGTTTTGGCGAGGATCATGCCCTTGGCGACGAGCTTTTGCATCGCCTCGCGCAGCGTGCTGTTCGAGACGCGGAATTTCTGCGTCAGTACATCCTTGGTCGGCAGCAGGGCGCCGGTCGGATATTCCCCCGAGACGATCGCGAGGCCGATCTTCCGCATGACGAGATCATGCGCCGATTCGGCTCGGCGGCCGGAGCGGGTGGAGGAGGCGGCGCCCGGGCGCGGGCGGCGCTTTTCTGGGCGTTTCACCACCCCTATACCCACCGCGGCGGTAGAAATCCGCCGGGCTCTTCATGCGGCGCGCCGGTCGCCGCGCTTATCCTGTCTGCCATCGCGCGTTTCCTGCCCTTGCCCCTCTGCCGAAACGGAGGCTTGTGAGCTTTTTGTTGCGCCGATCATACGCAAGCCGCGGCCGGGATGGAACTGATTAACTCTGACTTTTGCCGCGCTCGCCCATCAGGGCCGGCGGAAAAAGCCCGCCTCCCGCATTTTCCGATCGGTCTCGTATTGGTTCAGCGCATAGACCGCCCAGATCGCGGCCGGAATCCAGCCGATGATGGTCGCATGCAGCAGAAGGCAGAGAATGCCGGACCAGGGGCGGCCGATGAAGAAGAACGAAACCCCGGGCAGCAAAAGAGCGAGGAGCAGGCGCATCAGAACCTCCGAGGATGGGCGATGGCGGGCCCTAAAGCCCGAGCGGGGCGAGGCGGAGGACGGGCACCGTGGCGCCGGGGTCCAGCGCCGGCGCGAAAGGCGGGCGGATGATCAACGCATCGGCCGCGGCAAGGCGGCTGATCTGGCCGGAATCCTGGCTCGCGAAGGGATGCGCGATCCAGCCGCCACCCTCCTCCTCCTGCACGAGCAGCGAGGCGCGGACGTAATCCTCCCGCATGTCATTGGCCGGCAGCGGGCTGCCGAGGCGGGCCCGCTCGGTCGGCGGTAGCAGGCCCGGCAGGCCCTGCATGCGGTCGATCGCCGGGAGCAGGAAAAGCAGCGCGCAGACCAGGGCGGAGACCGGGTTTCCCGGCAGGCCGAGCATCGGCACATCGCCGAGCCGCCCGTACATCAGCGGCTTGCCGGGGCGCATGGCGATCCGCCAGAAATCGAGTTCGAGCCCGGCGGCGGAAAGGCCGGCCTGCACCAGATCATGCGCGCCGACGCTGGCGCCCCCGGTCGTGACCAGCATGTCCGCACCGCGCGCCGCCGCCCCCGCCGCGGTGATTGCCGCCAGATCGTCCCGGACGATCGGCAGCAGCAGCGGCTCGGCGCCGCGGGCCCGCAGAAAGGCGGCAAGCGCCGGCCCGTTGGACGAGGCGAGCCCGCCCTCCGGCAGCGGCTCCCCCGGCATGGCGATCTCGTCCCCCGTGCAGAGCAGGAGGATGCGCGGCTTGCGATGAACGGTGAGCCAGGGGTGGCCTGCGGCGGCGGCGAGGCCGATGCTGCGCGCCGTCAACCTGTGGCCGGCCGGCAGCACCGTCTCGCCGGCAGCGAAATCCTGGCCCGCTCTGCGAATATGACGGCCCGGTACCGGCGCTTCCCGCACCCGCACGGTCTCGGCGCCGCTCGCGCTTTCTCGCGCCGTCTCGGCATTCTCCTGGATGAGCACGGCATCGGCGCCTTGCGGGATCAGGCTGCCGGTGAAGATGCGCACGGCCTCCTCGGGGCCGAGCCGCCCGGCGAAGGGATGCCCGGCCGGTGCCGCGCCCACCAGCCGCAACGCCGCACCCGCCGCCGCCTCCGCCGCCCTGACCGCGAAACCATCCATCGCCGAGACATCCGCCGGCGGGTTGCCCAGCCGGGCGACGACGGGGGCGGCCGTCACCCGGCCGGCCGCCTCGGCCAGGCTGAGGATCTCGGCCGGCGTCGGCCGCAAGCCGGCCAGGATGCGCGCGCGCGCTTCGGCGACCGGGATCATGGCGCGGTGAAATCACCCGAAGCGCCGCCCGATTTGGCGAGCACACGCACCGCCTCCACCACCATCGCGCGATCCACCGCCTTGCACATGTCATAGACCGTCAGCGCCGCGACGGTGGCCGCCGTCAGCGCCTCCATCTCCACGCCGGTGCGGCCGGTCGTCCGCACCGTCGCGGTGATGGCGATCGCGGAACCCGCGCGGTCGGGCGCGAGATCGAGGCTGACCGAGCTGAGCGGCAGCGGATGGCAAAGGGGGATGAGATCGGCCGTGCGCTTGGCCGCCATGATGCCGGCGAGCCGGGCGACGCCGAGCACGTCACCCTTCTTCGCCCCGCCGCTCTCGATCAGAGCGAGGGTCTCGGGCAGCATGCGGATGCGGGCGGCGGCCGTCGCCTCGCGCATCGTCTCGGGCTTGGCCGAGACATCCACCATCGCGGCCCGCCCGGCCTCGTCGAAATGGGTGAGCACGCCGGGCTTGGTCATCGGCGCCGGCCTCAGGCAGCGTCGGTTTCGGGCTTGCGCTCGGCACCGATGAGATCGCGCACCGCCTGCGCCACATCCGGCTGGCGGAGCAGGCTTTCACCCACGAGGTAGCATTGCAGCCCGGCCTCGACGAGGCGCCGCACATCGGCCGCATCGCGGATGCCGCTTTCCGAGATCAGGAAGCGATCGGGCGGCACCTGCGGCGCCAGATCCAGCGATGTCTGAATGTCGATGTTCAAGGTCTTGAGATTGCGATTATTAATCCCGATCAGCGGCGTCTGCAGGCCGAGTGCGCGGCCAAGCTCCGTCTCGTCATGCACCTCGGCCAGCACGTCCATATCGAGGGCGCGGGCAAGGGCTTCGAGTTCCCGCGCCTGGTCGTCAGAGAGCGCCGCCATGATGAGCAGGATGCAATCCGCCCCCATCGCCCGGCTCTCGTACACCTGCCACGGGTCGAGGATGAAATCCTTCCGCAGCACGGGCGCCGGAACGGCGGCCCGCACCGCCATCAGATGCTCGGGCTCGCCCAGGAAGTATTTGCGGTTGGTCAGCACCGAAATGCAGGTCGCCCCGCCCGCCAGATAGGCCGAGGCGATCGCCGAGGGGTTGAAATCCTCCCGGATCAGGCCGCCCGAGGGCGAGGCCTTCTTCACCTCGGCGATGAGCGCGACATGATGCAGATTGACGTGATCCATCAGCGTCCGCGCGAAGCCGCGCGGCGGGGTCTGGGCCGCGATCTTCTGCTTCAGCGTCTCCACCGGCAGGTCCTGCCGGCGGCGGGCCACATCCTCCCGGATATCGTTGCAAATCTGGACGAGAACGTCTTCGTTGTGAGAGCTCATGCCACCGTCGCTGCTTCAGACATCTTGCCGGGCTCCGCAGTCGCGCGCTGCAACGCCGCCAGTGCCGCCGCCGCCCGCCCCTCATCAATCGCCAATCGCGCCGCGGCGACCCCCTCGGCGAGGCTGCCAGCCGCGCCGGCAACCACGAGCGCGCCCGCCGCGTTCAACACGACCGTATCCCGATATGCGCCTTCTTCGCCATCCAGCAAGCGCCGCAGGGCCACCGCATTGGCCGCGGCGTCGCCACCGCGGATGGCGGAGAGCGGCGCCTCCCGCAGGCCGAGCTCCGCCGGATGCAGGCTCCGCTCCTCCACTTGGCCCCGATCGAGCACGGCGATGTGATTGACCCCGGCGAGGGTCAGCTCGTCGAGCCCCTGGCCATGCACGATCCAGGCGCGCTCCGAGCCGAGAGCGCCCAGCGCCTCGGCCACCGGCCGCAGCCAGCTTCGCGCATAGACGCCGGTGAACTGCCGCCGCACCCGCGCCGGATTGGCGAGCGGGCCGAGCAGGTTGAAGAGCGTGCGGGTGCCAAGCTCGGCCCGCACCGGGGCCGCGTGGCGCAGCGCCGGGTGGTGGTTGGGCGCGAAGAGGAAGACGCAGCCGGTTTCCGCCAGCACCTGCTCCAGCCGCGCCGGTGGCAAAGTGGTGCCGATGCCGAGATGTTCGAGCACGTCGGCCGCACCCGATTTCGAGCTGAGTGCGCGATTGCCGTGCTTGGCGACCGGCACCCCGCAGCCGGCCACCACGAAGGCGACGGCGGTGGAGATATTCAGCGTTCCCTGCTCATCCCCGCCGGTGCCGCAGACGTCGATCGCCCCGTCGGGCGCGGCGATCGCGATCATGCGGGAGCGGAGGGCGCGGACGGCGCCCACCATCTCGGCCACCGTCTCGCCCCGCACCCGCAGCGCCATGAGCAGCCCGGCCATCTGCGCATGGGTCGCGTCGCCGGTCATCATCTCGCCGAAGGCGGCTTCCGATTCGGCCTCGCTGAGGCTCTCCCCACGCGCCAGGCGCGCGAGCAGGGGGCGGATCACGGCGCTCATACGCTCTGCCTGCTGCTCCCTTTGGCCGGCGGCGCGGCGGCGCTCAGGCAGCGCGCGCGGGGCTGTTCCGCCCGCGGACGATTTCGAGGAAATTGCCGAGGATCTTGTGCCCGTGCTCGCTCGCGATGCTTTCGGGGTGAAACTGCACGCCGAAAATCGGCAGGCTGCGGTGGCGGAGACCCATGATGAGCCCGTCCTCGGTGAAGGCCGTGGGCAGCAGCACTTCCGGCAGGCTTGCCCGCTCGACCACGAGGCTGTGGTAGCGCGTCGCCTTGAAAGGCGAGGGGAGGCCGGCGAAAATATCCGAGCCGCCATGGCTGACCGGGCTCACCTTGCCATGCATCGGCTCCGGCGCGCGGATCACCCGGCCGCCGAAGGCCTGACCGATCGCCTGATGGCCGAGGCAGACGCCGAAGATCGGCACCCGGCCCGCCGCCGCCGCGATCAGATCGAGGCAGATCCCAGCCTCATTCGGCGTGCAGGGGCCGGGCGAGAGCACAATCGCCTCCGGCGCCTTCGCCATCGCCGCCTCCGCGGAAAGTTGATCGTTCCGCCACACCTGGCATTCCGCCCCGAGATCGCCCAGGAACTGCACCAGGTTGAAGGTGAAACTATCGTAATTGTCGATGAGGAGGATCATGTCATTATGATGCGCCGAGCGACCCCGAAGGGTCAATCGGAGGCAGCGCGGGGGCTGGGTTGAGAGCGGCCCGCGATGCGGGGTTCGGCGGGCGAGGCTTGGGGCAGCCCTGCCGGCAACCCATGGATGTGGCAGAGGAGACGGACGATTATGGATGCGGCTGCGAAAAGCTTTCCGGTGACGATGAGCGATGCCGAATGGCGCGCGAAGCTGACGCCGGAGCAATACCAGGTGTTGCGCCAGCACGGCACGGAGCGGCCGGGCACCTGCGCGCTTCTGGTGGAAAAGCGGCAGGGCACCTTCGAATGCGCGGGCTGCGGCAATCCGCTCTTCAAAAGCGGCACCAAGTTCGAAAGCGGCACCGGCTGGCCGAGCTTCGACGAGCCTTTGCCCGGCGCTGTGGAAACGGAAGAGGATCGCAGCTACGGCATGGTCCGCACCGAGGTGCATTGCGCCCGCTGCGGCGGCCATCTCGGCCATGTCTTTCCGGACGGCCCGCCGCCGAGCTTTCAGCGCTACTGCATGAACGGCGTGGCGATGAACTTCATCCCGAATTGAAGGGCGCCGCGGCCTTCGTCGCAGCATCGGCCGGAGCCGCTGCGCGCGCCCCCCGCAGGCGCCGCACCCGCGCTGCCATCGCGGCCCAGGGGCGCGCATCCCACGCCCGGCAGGCGAGGCCTGAGGTCGAGGGGAGAACCATGATCGGCGGCAGGCCTTCGATCGGCGGCTGTTCGCCATAGGCGATGCGGCCGGTGGGGCGGCCGAGAAATTCGGCCGCCGCCCGCTTGCTGTTGAAGGCGAGCAGAGCGGGCCGGTACTGCCACATCGCCTCCGCCAGCCGCGCCGGCAGGAAGCCATGGCGGGGCAGTTCCTCATCCTGCCCGGCAAATCCTTTGCAGACATCCGTGAGCCCGATGCCGAGCGCGAGCAGGCTTGGGTATTCCATCGGCGCGAACAGGCGGGGGGTGAGCCCGATCTCCGCCAGGATCGGCCAGAAGCGGTTGCCGGGCCCGGCGTAATAAGCGCGCCGCGCGGCAGAGACGGCGCCCGGGGCAGTGCCGCAGATGACGAGATCCAGCCCCTCGGCGAGGAGATCGGGGAGGATATCCGCCTCGGGCCTCGCGGCGGGCATGGCGTCGGGGGCGTCTGAGGGCGCGGCCGCGCGCGGAAGCGCGGAGCGGCGATCGGAAGGGCCGGGCATCGGGCCATTCTAGCCGGGCCGCCGCGCCCGGTCACGCCCCGGTCACATCCCCGCGCCTGGCGCTTGGCCTCGGCTGATCGCCGCCAACCTTGGCTTGGCCAGGAGGCGCGGGGGGAGACGAGACGCCGCCCCGCCGGTCAGCCCCCGCTGCCGCGGGGCTTGAGCGTGCCCGGATCCTCGATATCGAGCCCACGGGCGGCAAGGTTGAGGCGGGCGGCCTCGGCCTCCGCCTCATCCTGGGTCATCACCCGGGCGGAGACCATGCGCGCCCCCTGGAAGACGCCGAACCAGATCTCCCCCGGCTCTTGGCCGGCGGGCGCGGCGCGGTAGGCTTCGCCTATCTCATCGCTCATCGCCGTCACGCTCCTCTGTTGTTCTGGGTGCCCCTCAAGGCTCCCGGCCCGGGAGGTGGGGGTGAAGAGGGCGGAAAACCAGGGGGCGAGGGGCCATCCGCTTCAGCCCCGCCGCGATGCGGTCGCCGCCAGCCAGGCGCCGAGCCGCGCTTCAGGATCGGGGTGGCGCAGCACATCCGTCACCACCGCGGCGCAATCCGCGCCCGCTTCCAGGACTGCGCGGCCTCGCTCGGGCGTCAGGCCGCCGATCGCGACCAGCGGCAGATCGCCAAGCCGCTCCTTCCACTCCCGAACCCGATCGAGGCCCTGGGGCGCCCAGGGCATCTGCTTGAGGATGGTCGGAAACACCGGGCCGAGCGCCACGTAATCGGGGGCGGCGGTGAGCGCGCGGTCCAACTCCTCCGGGCTATGCGTGCTCAAACCCAGCCGCAGGCCGTGGCGGCGAATGGCCGGCAGATCGGCCTCCGCCAGATCCTCCTGGCCGAGATGGACGAAATCGCACCCTTCCTCGATCGCGATTTGCCAATGATCGTTGATGACGAGCGTCGCCCCGGCGGCGGCGCAAAGCCCGCGCGCGGCGCGGATCGCCGCCCGCAGCGCCGGCTCCGGCTGCTCCTTGATGCGAAGCTGCACGAGACGCAGGCCGAGCGGCAGCAGCCGCTCGATCCAGCCCGGCTCGTCCACGATCAGATAGAAGGGATCGAGCCGCGGCCTCATTGGAAGGCGAGCCCGAGGACCGGGGTGGAAGGGGCGGCGAGATCGCGCACCGGCATGGGATCGGCCTCATAGGCCTGGCGGCCGGCACGGATGGCGCCGGCGAAGGCTTCCGCCATCAGCGCCGGATCGCCCGCGCGGGCGACGGCGGTATTGAGCAGCACGCCGTCGAAGCCGAGTTCCATCGCCTGGGCCGCATGGGAGGGCAGGCCGATGCCGGCATCGACGATCAGCGGCACTTGCGGAAAGCGGGCGCGCATCGCCCGCAGCCCGTAGAGGTTGTTCAGCCCCCGCGCGGTGCCGATCGGCGCGCCCCAGGGCATCAGCACCTGGCAGCCGGCATCGAGCAGCCGTTCCCCCACCACGAGGTCTTCCGTCGTATAGGGAAAGACCGCGAAACCATCGGCGGCCAGGATGCGCGCGGCCTCCACCAGGCCAAAGACATCGGGCTGCAGATTGTCCTGATGGCCGATTACCTCGAGCTTGATCCAGTCGGTCTCGAAAACCTCACGCGCCATCTGCGCGGTGGTCACGGCCTCCTTCACCGAATGGCAGCCGGCGGTATTGGGCAGCACGCGCAGGCCGAGGCCGCGGATGAGGGACCAGAAGGCCTGGCCCTCTCGCGCCGCCCCCGATTCCCGCCGCAGCGAGACGGTGACGATCTCGGCGCCCGAGCGGCGCACCGCCTCCGCCATGATGGCGGGCGAGGGGTAGAGCGCGGTGCCGAGCAGCAGGCGGGAGGCGAGCGGCACGCCGTAGACCTGAAGCGGCGCCGGTATCGGGAGCGGCATGGCCTCAGCCTCCCCGCATGGGGGCGAGGATCTCCACCCGGTCGCCGGCGCGAAGCGCGAGGCCTGCGCGCATCCGCGCCGGCGCGAACTCGCCGTTGAGCGCGGTCGCGACCGCAGCATCGGCCAAGCCGAGCTCGTCGATGAGGGCGGCGAGGTTATCGGCCGAGACCTCTCTTTCCTCGTTGTTGACGTGGATTTTCATGCGGCGATCTCCGGGTCGAGCGTGCCGGTGGCGAAATAGGCGGCGGCCCGCCGGGCGAGGGCGGGGGCGAGGAGGAAGCCGTGGCGGAAGAGGCCGTTGGCGGCGAGGCTCCGCCGCCCGAAGGGGCGGAGGCGGGGCAGATTGTCCGGAAAGGCCGGCCTGGCATCGGCGCCGAGCTCGATGATCTCGGCCTCCGCGAAGGCCGGGTGCAGGGCATAGGCGGCGTTGAGGAGTTCCACCACCGAACGCGCCGTCACCCGGCCGCGCTCGCCGCTTTCCAGCATGGTCGCGCCGAGCATGAAGACGCCGTCCCCCCGCGGCACGACATAGAGGGGAAAGCGCGGATGGACGAGCCGCACCGGCCGGCTGAGGGAAAGGCCGGGGCAGCGGAGGATGAGCATTTCGCCCTTCACCCCGCGCAGATCGGCAAGCCTGTCCCGCGCCGCGAGGCCCCGGCAATCGGCGACCGGGCCGAGGCTCGGATCCTCGGGATCGGCCGCCACCCCGAAGCGGAGGGAGACGGACCGCGCGGCAAGCTCTGCGACGAGCGCGGGGAGGGCGGCGCGCGGATCGAGATGCGCTTCCTCCGGGTAGAACAGGGCTTCGCGGAAACGCCCGGCGAGATCGGGTTCCAGCGCCGCGATGCCGGCCCCGTCCAGGGCTTGCCAGCCTTCGGTGCGGCGGGCGAAGCGGGCGAGATCGGGGGCATCGCGGGAAGGGGCGAGCACCAGGCTGCCCCGCTGCTCGGTGGCCGGAAAGACGCGCGGCCAGAAGGCGAGCGCCTCCGCGCCGAGGCGCTGCACCGCGGGCTCGGCACTTTCGCGCTCGCACCAGGGGGCGAGCATGCCGCCCGCATAGCGGGAGCAGGCATCCTGCGCGAGGGCCGGGCTGCGTTCGAGGATCGTGACGCCGATGCCGGCTTCGGCGAGGGCGAGCGCAGTGGTGAGGCCGAGGACGCCCGCGCCGATCACTGTAACATGCTCCACCCGCATGCGGGCATCTCCGCTCTGAGATCAGGGGCATGGCCGGAAAGGGCGGAGAGCGTGAAACGGCATGCTGTGCGGCCGCTTGTCCCATCCCTTCGCCAGCATGACCTGGATCAGGTTCGAAGGGTCGCCACGCGCGGCGGGAAAACCCGCCGAATGGCCTCTCAGCCCCTTGCCGGGGCTCCCCTTGGATCCCGCTCTGCTATCGCTCTTCGCCGGTTGCGTCAAATCCCCGGCCGCTCGCCTCAGAGATAGCCGAAGCGCCGCATGATGGTGGCGTGGTCCTGCTCGATCCGGGCGGCCTGGGCCGGGCTCAGCACCCTCCGCCACTGCCCGGCCTCGCCGGCGCGGAAGAAGGCGGCACGGGATTGGGGCGGCTTTTCGATGAAGCCGCGCTCGGCCTCCTGGGCGCGCAGCGTGCCAAAATCGCTGAAGCGTACCGCGCGCGCCAAGCGCTCGGGCTCGGGCTCCTGCCCCATGAAGCGGATGAGCGCGCCGAAACCGGCGTGAGGATCGGCCAGCAGATCCTCGTAGCGCATCACATGCAGCGTGGGGTGGGGGCGATGGGTCCAGAAATGCACATGCGCGGACCAGGTGGCGAGGCGGACATAGACGGTATCATCCGTCCCGCCGGTCGCCGCTTCAGGATCCGCCATGAAGGCGATGGTGCGATCGAGCGAGAGGCCGAGGTGATGGCTGAAGGAGACGGCGACATCGCGCGGATCGCGCAGGATGTAGATGCAGCCCGCCGTCACTGCGCGGGTGATGGTCTGCTCGCCCGCCACCACGAGCAGCGCGCTATGCGTCTTGACGAGGGAGATCCCCGGCCGCGCTTCGGCCATGGCGCGATGCACGAGCGGGCGCAGGCGCTGGACATCGGCGATGCTGTATTGCGAGGCGGGGCGCGGATCGAACGGCGCGAAGCGCGCGGCCGCGCTTTCCCCCGTCGTCACGGCCATCAGGTCGTTGATGTCCTGGGGTTCGGCGGCATCGCGGATGTAGTTCTGCAGGAAGGCCCGCACCCAGGTATTGCCCGATTTGGGGTAGGAGGCGATCCATAGCAGCTGGCCCATACCGGGCAGGCTCCGGCGTCAGGCGCGGCGGGTCAAGGCGTCGTAGATATCGACGATTTCGAGCGCGACGCGGCCAAGCTCGAAATCCCACCAGCGTTCCAGCAGCACATCCGGCTTATGGTGGGGGGCGAGTTCCTCGCGGATCGTCACGAAACGCTCCCAGAGATCGGGCCAGGGCATGTCCTCGGCGGTCAGCATCAGCAGGTCCGGCACCAGGGCCTCGCGCAGGCGCACCTTCATCGGGCCGGTATGGGAGGCGAGGATGCGGGTGGCCTTGAGGAATTTCTCGCGGGTTGCGTGTGCCGTGCTCGTCACCGTCTGCTCCCGTCTCTCTCGCGCTTTCCGGCCCTGGGGAAGGATCGTCTTTGCCCGGGGCAAAGTAAGCGGTTTGTAACCAGGCGCACCAGAGCGGGAGGCTGAACCCAGCCGTGACGGCGGAAGCGGCCTCGCCGATTCGTCGCTTCACAGAAGCGCCCGGCCATGCCTATGTTCCCCTCATGTTCTCTTTATGTTCACTCTCTTTGCTGCGCCCTTGGGAGTTATGAGCGAGATTCTTCAAAACCTTACGCGGCTTCGTGGCACGATCGCCGGGTTGGAGCGCGGCAGCAGCCAGAAAGCGCCGGGCGCTGTCCTGCCCTTCGGCCTCGGCATAGTGGATCGCCACCTGCCGGGCGGGGGGCTGAGGCTCGGCGGCTTGCACGAACTGGCCGATCAGGGCGCCGGCCAGCCCTATGGCAGCGCCGCCGCGCTGATGGTGGCGGGCATTCTGGCGCGGCTACCCGGCCCGGTTCTGTGGATCAGCGAGCGGGAGGATCTCTTTCCCCCCGGCCTTGCCGCCGCCGGCCTGCATCCCGATCGGGTTCTGCATGTGCGCGCGCCGCGGGCGGTGCCGCTGGTGATGGAAGAGGGGCTGCGCCATGGCGGTGCCGCCGGCATCGTGGGCGAGGTCGGAACATGGCTGCGCCCCACCGCCGCCCGGCGCCTGCAACTGGCGGCGGAAACCGCAGGCTTCCCCGCCTTCACCCTCTGCCGGCCGCCGGGGCCGGCGGCCCGGCCTGACGCGGCCCGGCCGCATGCTGCACCGCCGATCCCCGCGCTCACGCGGTGGCGCATCACCCGCCTTCCCTCAGGCCCGCCTGTGGCGGCAGTGCCGGAGATCGCGGGCCTCGCCCCCGCGCTCTGGCAGGTCGATCTCATCCGCTGCCGGGGGGCGGAGGCTGCATCCTGGATTGTGGAGGCTTGCGATGAGACGGGTCATCTCCGTCTTCCTGCCGCTCTGGCCGACCGAGCGGTGGCGCCGGCAGCAGGCGGCGGCCGGCGTCTGCTTGCCTGAGGGGGCGCCGCTCGTCACCCGCCTGCATGATGGCCGACGGCTGGCCGTGGGGGCGGCCGATGCGGCCGCGCGCGCGCTCGGCATCCGCCCCGGCCAGCCGCTCGCCGAAGCGCAGGCGATGCATCCGGGCCTTTGCGTCGTCGATGCCGAACCGGCGGCCGATGCCACGGGCTTGCGGGATCTCGCCCTCTGGTGCCGGCGCTACGCCCCGCTCACGGCGGCCGATCCGCCGGACGGGGTGCGGATCGACAGTTCCGGCGCCGATCATCTGCTGGGCGGGGAGGCCGCCCTGCTGGCCGATCTCCGCACACGCCTCGCGGCGGCAGGCATCACCAGCCGGCTGGCGATTGCCGATACGCCGGGGGCGGCCTGGGCGCTCGCCCGCTACCATCCTGGCGCGGCGGAGGGGCTGCTCTGCCCGCCGGGTGGGGTGGCGGTGGCGCTCGCCCCCCTGCCGGTTGCCGCCTTGCGCATTCCGGGCGAGACCGCGCGGCTGCTCACCCTGCTCGGCCTCGTCAGCATCGGCGATCTCATGGCCTTGCCCCGCGCGGCGCTCGCCCAGCGCTTCGGGGCGGCGCTGCTGCGCCAGATCGACGCTGCCCAAGGCACGCTCTTCGAACCGCTGGAGCCGCTGCCGCCCGCGAGCCTCCTCCGCCAGCGCCTCGCCTTCACGGAACCTTTGATGACGGCGCCAGCCCTGGAGCGGGCCATCACCCGCCTTGCCCGCGCGGTTTCGGAGGCGCTGGCCCGGCGCGGGGAGGGGGCGCGGCGGCTCGATCTCGTCTGCGAACGGGTGGATCACGGCCTGCAGGTCATCGCCCTCGGCACCGCCCGCCCGGTGCAGGAGGCACAGGCCCTCGCACGGCTTCTCACCCAAAGGATCGAGACGATCGAGCCCGGCCACGGGGTGGAGGCGATGACGCTCTGGGTGCCGCTCGCCGAGCGGATGGCGGCCGAGCAGATGGCCGCCGCGCTGGGCGAGCCGCGGCCCCTGGCGCGGGAACTCGCGGCCCTCGCCCCGTTGATCGACCGGCTGGCCGCGCGCTTCGGCGCCGATTGCGTCTATCGCCTCACCCCGGTCGCGAGCGCGGTGCCGGAACGCGCCGTGCGGCGGACCGATCCGCTCGCCCCGCCGGGGGGTGAAACCTGGCCCGCGCATCTGCCGCGGCCAGTGCGCCTTCTCAGCCCGCCGCAGCCGGTCCAGGCGCTCGCCATGCTGCCCGACCAGCCGCCCGCCGCCTTCACCTGGGGGCGGGTGCGCCACCGCATCCGCCGGGCGGACGGGCCCGAGCGGATCTTCGGCGAGTGGTGGCGCCGCCCCGGTGAGGAACAGGCCGTGCGGGATTATTGGGCAGTGGAGGATGAAGCCGGCGATCGCTTCTGGCTCTACCGCAGCGGTGACGGCGAAAGGCCGGAGACGGGCAATCTCGCCTGGTTCCTGCACGGGGTGTTCTGAGCGCGCCCTTCGTTGCGCGATCAGAGCACCTCATGCCGGAAAGGCAACCTTACCCGCCTGGCTTATGCTTATGCCAGTTGGTGCTTATGCCAACTGGCCGTTTTCCGGCCCGAAGCGGTTATCCCCCCGCGTGCCGCGCGTGCAGAACCAGACGAAGACGATGATCCAACCCACCAGAGGCACGAGGTTCAGCAGCTGCCACCAGCCGGAACGATCGATATCATGCAGCCGCCGCGCGCCCACGGCGATCGTCGGCAGAAGGAGGGCGAGCGAGACGAGATCGCCCAGGATTCCGATCGCGTGTTCATGCAGCGCGGCCGCCACCACCGAGAAGGCCACATCCACCAGGATGGTGAAGAGCGCGAACCACCAGTATTCGGCCCGCGGCGCGCGGCCCTGGAAATCGGCATATTTGCGCAAGCATATCGTAATCGCGCTGCCGAAGGTGCGCGGAATACCGTCGCCCGGCCCTGCCGCGCCGAAGCTGCCCTGCGGCGCCCCGCAATGCGGGCAGGCGAGGGCAGTGACATGCAGCCGCTGGCCGCAGCCACGGCAGAAGACCATGTTCGGATTGTCGCTCATCCCGGAGACGCCCTTTCTTCAATTATATTTGCGTGAAAAACGCTCGTCCGACATGGTGAGGTAGATCACCCCTTCGATCAGCCCGATCAGCGCGGGGATGAAGGTCCAGCAGAAGAGCAGGTAGAGAACGCCGAGCCCGGGCTGCTCGAGGTAGAATTTATGCACCCCGATGCCGCCCAGCAGCAGCGCCAGAATCCCCGCGGTTGACTTGTCCTTCTGGCCGCGCGGCCGGCCGGCCATGGCGGCCGCCTGCGGCGCCCCGCAATGCGGGCAGAATGGTGCTGTCCGATGGATCGGCTTGCCGCAGCCGCGGCAGAACACCTGATCGGTCAGGATCGCCTGCCCGGCGGTGGCCGATGCCGAAAGCGGGGCCGAAAGCGGGGCGAGGCTGCGGCCGGCCGCCACCCCGTCGCCCGCTGACCCGGCCGCGCTCGCCGCCAGCCGAGGCTGCGCCGCGCCGCAATGCGGGCAATCCCGCGCGGTGAGATGGATCACCCGGCCACAGGCGAAACAGAATTTCTCGTCCGCGGCGCGCCCCAGGGCCATTCTCTCGCCACTCTCGCCATCGCCTGCTTCGGCCATCCCCCGCTCCTCCGTCGATCGATCAGACATGGCTGAGCGCGCCCGCACTACCGGCAAGGCCAGGACCGGGCCCGCCCAGAACCAAGGCCGCAACCGCCCCGAGCAAGCGCCCCAGCAACCACACGAGCCAGGCCCAGAGGCTCAGAACCTCATGCTCGAAGAACCCGAGGAGAAAGACCAGGAAAGCAAAATTGGCGAAAGCGAGGCAGATCGCCCCGAGCACGAGGCCGAGTTCGCGGCGGTTGAGCGATCCACCGGCGATCAGCCCGAGATTGACGAGGTCGAGCAGCAGCCCGATGAGGGTCGAGGGAGGAAAGGGTGTGGCCGAGAGCAGCAGGCCGAGCAGCACCGCGCGATCCCGCCCGGCGACAGAGCGCGCCAGCCGCTGCACGGCTTTGGTGACTTCGATCTCCAAGGCGCTTTTATACGGCATGCGGAATGAGCGGTCGCCCGATGGCAGAGGGGTGTCGATCCCGGCATCGACCCGGCGGTGCCCGCCCCAAAGCACCCCCGCCGGCGCGATGCCCGGAACCTCACCATCGCGTGAGCCGAGCTTGGATCATTTTGTATCCGGTCGCAAGCGGCGCAGGTCGGGCGCGGCCGCTATCCGCCGAAGGCCGCGAGCCGCGTGCCGCGGCCGAGCCGGCGATGCAGCCGCATCCCCAAGGTGGCGCCACGCACCGCCATGAAGAAGAGGAAGGCAGCCCATAGCCCGGCATTGCCGAAGCGCGGCATCAGCACCGCCCAGGCGGCCAGGAAGAGCAGCACGGAGACCAGCATCATATCCCGCATATCGCGTGACCAGGTGGCCCCGATGAAGATCCCGTCGAGCGTGAAGGCCGCGGCGGCGACGAGCGGCACCAGCGCGGCCGCGGCGAGGCTTGCTTGCGCCGCCGCCCGCACTGCCGGCGCCTCTGTCATCAGCGCGATGAAATCCGGGCCGAGGATCCGGTAGAGCAGGGTGATGCCGCCGCCGCAAACGAGGCTCGCGAGCAGGGTGAGCCGCACGGCGCGCAGAAACCCCGGCCGGCTTCCCGCGCCGATCATGCGGCCGGCGAACTGCTCGGCGGCGGCGGCGAAACCATCGAGACAATTGGCCGAGAGCGCGAAGAACTGCATATGGACCGCGTTGGCCGCGACGACGACGGCCCCGAGGCTCGCCCCCTGGCGGGTGAAGAAGGCGAAGCTGAAGAGCAGGGAGAGCGTGCGGATCAGCGTATCGCGGTTGAGCACGCCCATATGCCGCCAGCCCGCGCCATCGCGGAGCGCGGGCGCGCAGCCCTGCCAGGCGCGCCCGCCCCCGGCGCGTGACAGCAGGACGAGGCCGAGCAGGCAGGCGGCCGTTTCCCCGGCAACCGCGGCCCAGGCCACGCCCTGCACGCCCCAGTGGAGGCCGAGCACGGTCCAGATCGAGAGGAGGATGTTCGTCCCGTTCAGCACGAGTTGCAGAACGAGCCCGGTGGCCGCGCGGCTGCGGCCGAGGAAGGCGCCGAGAATGGCGTAATTGGCGAGCGCCATCGGCGCGGAGAGGCAGCGGATCAGCACGTAATCCCGCGCCACCCGCAGGATCGGGCCATGCGCGCCGAGCAGCGGCAGGCCGAAGCGCGCTTCCGGGCCGCGCAGCGCGAGGATGACGAGCCCGAGGCCGAAGCCCAGCACCAGGGCGCGTTGGCAGACCGCGTGCGCCTCCGCCTCCCGCCCCTGGCCGAGCGCGATCGCGGTCAGCCCGAGGGTGGTGCTGCGGAGGAAGCTCAGGCTGACCAGCAAAACGTCGAAAAAGATGGCGGCGATGGCGACGCCGGCCGCCAGCACCGCATCGGCCAGCCGGCCGATCGCGGCGGTGGCGACAGCGCCGACCAGGGCGGTGCTGAGATAGGCCAGCATCATCGGCAGGGCGATCTTGAGGATGGCGCCGAAGCTGACTTCCCTCTCCAGGCGGGCTTGGCCTTCAGCTGGCATGCGGGTCTCTCCGGCTGCTCCGCCGCGCCTGCGCCGCGGTATAGCGCCGCGCGAGCCGTGGCATCGTCAACCCCTGGACGATGATGGTGAAGACAACGACGGCGTAGCAGACCGGCAGAAGATGCGCGCGCGGCGCGCCGGCCGGCAGGCTGAGCGCGAGGGCGACCGAGATGCCGCCGCGCAAGCCCCCCCAGGTGAGCACCGCGAGCGCATCGGCATCGAGAATGGCATGCAGGCGCAGGACGAGCGCCGGCAGCAGGATGCTGACGAAACGGGCGAGAAGGGCGAGGGCGATGCCGATGCCGCCGGCCAGGAGATCGAACACAGTGACGGGGACGGAGACGAATTCGAGCCCGATCAGCAGGAAAAGCAGCGTGTTGAGCAATTCGTCGATCATCGACCAGAAGGTCGTCACATGCTGCTGGGCGATCGCGCTCAGCGCATCCTGGCCGCTCTCGCTGCCCATGGCGAGGCCGGCGAGGACGACCGCGATCGGGCCGGAGAGGCCGAGGGCGCTTGCCAGGCTGTAGGTGCCGGTGGCGAGGGCGAGCGAGAGGATGAGTTCGAGGTTGTAATCATCCACCCCGCGCATGAGGCGGAGCGCCACCCAGCCGGTGGCGAGGCCGAGCAGCGCGCCGCCGCAAGCCTCTGTCAGGAAGGCGGCGGCCACGCCCGTCGGGCTCAGCGCATGCCCGCTCGCCGTGGCGATCCCGAGAAAGACGGTAAAAACGACGACGCCGACGCCATCGTTGAACAGCGCCTCGCCCGCGAAGATGGCGCGAAAGCCCGCCGGCAGGCCGAGCCGCTTGAGCAGCCCGACGACCGAGACGGGATCGGTCGGCGCCAGGATCGCGCCGAGCACGAGGCACCAGATGAGTGCCACGGGGCGGCCGAGGGCGGCGAAGACGCCGTAGATGCCGAGGCCGAAAACCCCGACCGCGATGAGCACGCCGAGGGTGGCGAGCGCCAGCACCGTCCATTTCCGCCGCAGCAACTCGGCGATATCCACATGCATGCTGCCGGCGAAGAGCAGGAAGGCGAGCGCGCCGTTCATCAGCGTCGCCGGCAGGTCGATCGTATGCAGGAGCGAGAGTGCCAGCGCGCGGAAATCGACCGCCGTCACCAAGGGGTCGATCGCGATCGCGATGATCGAGACGGCGAGAGCGATGATCAGCACCCCAGTCGAGGCATGCACCCGCAACAGCCGGTAGTTGACGATACCGAAGACGGCGGAAAGCGTCAGCAGGATGGCGATGAAGCCGAGCCCGCTCACGCCGCCGAGGCCGCCTGGCCGTCGGTTCCTTGCGCCGTCAACGCCCGGTCGGCGACCGCTTCGAGATGATCGCGCATCGCGGAAAGCGCGCCCGCCCGGTCCCCGCTCTCCAGCCGGTCGAGCAGCGCGCGATGATCCTGCACCCCGCAATGGCCGGAATGGCGCGCCCGCTGGCCGGAAAGCAGCAGCGAGCAGCGGGAGACGAGTTCGGCGACGTAGCGGGCGAGCAGCGGGCTGCCGGCCGCTTCCGCCAGGCGGACGTGGAATTCCCCCGATAGCCGGACGGAGGCGGCATGCCCGGCCTCGCCATCGGCAAGCGCGCGCTCCTCCTCGGCGACATGGGCGCGGAGCGCGGCGAGCATCGCGGGGGCAAGCCGGCGCTTGGTCAGCCGTGCCAGCACCAGCAATTCGATGCTCTGCCGCAGATCGAGGATATCGGCCGCCTCATCCTCGCTCGGCCGCGCCACGCGGGCGGCGAGGTTGTTGGGGCGGACCACGAGGCCCTCGGCGATGAGCCGGGCGAGGGCGGCGCGCACCACGGTGCGGCTGACGCCGAAGCGGCTGGCGATATCGCCCTCCGGCAGGCGGGTGCCAGCGAGCAGGGCATGCTCGATGATTTCCAGCCGAAGGGCTGCATAGACACGGTCGGGGCTGTCTCCGGCGCGGCGCGGCTGGGCCGGGCCGGTCTTCGCCGGCCGCGCCTGAGCCGGCGGCGCCTGAGCCGGCGGCGGCTCGATCGGGGGGGAGGGTATCATCTCGCTCATCGGCAGGGAGGCTAATGAAACTCACCGGGCTTGGCCATGCCGCCCGCGCCTCAAATCTCTGGCCGGGGGGCGGGCACCCCCGCCCACACTCATGGGTTGAAATTCTGCCGCAAGGCGCTTGACCCTCTGCAACCTCCGGTATAAATGGTTAACACATTACTAACGGTTCGCTTCTTGCGGGAGCGGGTTCATCTTTATCTCATCTCTGCCTTTCGACCGCCTTGCTGCGAAGGGATCTGCTTTGCCTGAGGCTTGAGCGCGCCTGCTCAAGCAGATCAGGCAGTCTTCGAAGCGGATCCGCGCGCGTTACTTGCGCCATGACTTCACAAGCATCGGTCGCGGCCTCGTCGCGCGCCCTCGCGCGGCAGGAAGGCCGAGGCACGCCTGCCCGCAAGCTCAGCGTACCGCTCACGGCAGGGCAGGCGGGCATCGATGACGATCATTTCCACTTCGGTTTCGCTCACGGATGGCGTCGTTTCCGGGGAAACGGTCGTCGCCGGCGGCACGCTGCTGCTCGGCAGCGGCGGCGAAGCCTTCGACACGCTGGTGCTGGAGGGCGGCAGGCTCATCGCCGGGGCCGGCGGCACCGATGTCGGCTCGATGCTCGGCGCGGGCGGTAGCGAGACGGTGGCGCTCGGCGGGCTCATCCTCGGCCAGACCGGCGGCTACGCGCCCGCCATCGCCGCAGCGGGCGGCGCAGGGAGCACCATCGCCGGCGGCACGCTCGTCAATGCCGGCAGCATCATCGGCGGGGCCGGCGGCATCGGCCTCGCCGCGGGCGGCGCGGGCGGCGCGGGCGTCTTTCTCGACGGCGGCACGCTCATCACCGGCGGCAGCATCAGCGGCGGCGCGGGCGGCGCCGGGCTTGCCGGCACCACCGGCGCGCAAGGGGCGGCGGTGCTCTTCGGCGCGGCGGCGGCAAGCCTGGTTCTGCTTCCCGGCGCGCGCTTCCAAGGCGCCGTCGCCGGCAATGGGCTCGGCAATGATGCGCTGCTCCTCGCCGCCGGCGCCGCCGATGGCGCGGGCATGCTGAGCGGCTTCGGCACCACCTTCACCGGCTTCGGCACCATCGCCGTGCAATCCGGCGCGACCTGGCTGGAGACCGACGATACCAGCTTCGCTGGCCTCCTCACCAATGCCGGACGGCTAAGCGCGGATGGGCTCGTGCTCTCCGGCATCGTCCAGAACGAGGGCACGCTCGCCGGCACCGGGCCGGGTGGCGTCGGGCTGCGCGCGGCGGGGGCGACGGTGAGCAATGCCGGGCTCATCACCGGCGGCAGCGGCGAGCGGAGCCTTATCCCTGGCGTGGCGGAAGGCGGCACCGGGGCGGCGATCAGCCTCGGCGTGGTCAGCAATAGCGGCACCATCGCGGGCGGCGCCGGCGGCTTCCTGGCGCAGGGCGGCTCCGCCGGCGGCGCGGCCGTGGCGCTCGCCGGCGGCACATTGACCACCTCCGGCCTCGTCACCGGCGGGGCGGGCGGCAGCGGCCTCTATTCCGGTGGCGCGGGGGGCGATGGGTTCGACGATAGAGGCGGCTGGCTCACCAATGCCGGCAGCATCGCCGGTGGTGCCGGCAGCTTCGGCCCCTCCATGGGCGGCCAAGGCGGCCAGGGTGGCCTGCTGGAAGCGGGCTTCGCCTTCAATAGCGGCACCATCGCGGGCGGCACCGGCGGCGCCGGCAATGGCGCGGGCGGGGCAGGGGGCAGCGGCGTTACGATCGACAGCGGCACCTTCATCAATAGCGGGGTCATCCTCGGCGGCACCGGCGGGGCGAGCCCGCTGCAGGGTGGCGCCGGCGGGGCGGGGGTGCTGCTTGCGGGCGGCACGCTCATCAATAGCGGCACCATCCTGGCTGGCCTCGGCGCCGGCGGCGGCCAGGCGGCCGGCAGCGAGGGGGCGGCGATCGCCTTCGCCACGGGCGGCACGGGGAGCAGTGGCGCCGCCGCCCTCATCCTCGATCCCGGCTCCAGCATCGCCGGCCGCGTGCAGGCCGACCCTACGGCGCAGGATGGGCTGGTGCTCGGCGCCGGCGGGGCGCCCGGGCAAAGCGGGGTGCTGAGCGGCCTTGGCACCCAGTTCACCGGCTTCGCGAGCCTCACCGTCGCCTCCGGCGCCTCCTGGGCGCTCTCCGGGCAGACGAGCTTTTCCGGCCTCGTGACGAATGATGGCAGCCTCGGCACCGATGGCCTGGTGCTGAGCGGCACGCTCATCAATCACGGCACCATCACCGGCATGGCGGGTGCCGCGCCGGGCGGCGCTGGGCTGGTGCTCAATGGCGCCTCCGCCCTCAATACCGGCCTCATCCAGGCCGGGGATGGCGCGGCGGGGGTGCTGATCCAAAGCGGCACGCTGGAAACAGCGGGGCTGATCACGGCGGGTGCGGGCGGGAAGGCGATCGCCTTCGGGCCCGGGCGCGGCACCCTCCTGGTCGATCCCGGTGCCGCTTTTTCCGGGGCGGTTGCGGCGACCCCGGATGCCGGGGACGTGCTGGTGCTGAATGGCGGCACCGGCACGTTCTCGGGCTTCGGCGGGGAGGTTACGGGCTTCGCCTCCCTCAGCTTCGCGCCCGGCGCTGCTTGGACCCTCGATGTCACCGCCAGCAGCGATACCGTGATCAGCGGTTTTTCCGGGGCGGACCGGATCGACCTGCAAGGCGCGGGGCTTGAAACCACGGCGACCCTCGATGGCGACCGGGTGACCTTTTCCGGCGGCACGGCGGCGCGCAGCCTCGTCTTCGACCCTGCCGCCGGCCTCACCGCGGCGAGCTTCGCCCTGGCGAGCGACGGGCATGGCGGCACGCTCCTCACGCTTGCGGCGCCGCCCGTCACCAGGATCACCCTGCCGGGCTCGTTCAACTCGGTCTCGGCGGCGGCGCCAGGCACGCCGACGCTCGGCGGCGCGCCCGCCGGCACGTCCACCGGCACGCCTCCAACCACGCCTTCTGGCACGGGGACGGAGGCAACGGCCGGGCGCGCGGCCGCACGCGCTGCCCTCACCGCCTCGGCCAGCGCCGCGCAGGCCGGGGGCCAGACGATCCTGGTGGATGGGACGAGCGGCACCGTCGCCCCCAGCAGCGGCCCCGCCACGATCCTGCTGCCGAATGCGGACCAATCCGCCATCGTTACCAGCACAGCCGGGGGCAATGCGGTGATGCTCGGCAATGGCGGCGATCAGGTGGCGCTCGGCGGCACGCTCAACACCGTCTCGCTCGGCAATGGCGATGACAGCGTCGCCGCCGGGCATGGCGGCGCCAACCTCTCCCTCGGTGACGGCAATGACAGCGTGACCCTCGCCGGCCGCGGCAATCACCTGGCCCTCGGCGCCGGGCAGGATCTGGTCTCGGCCGGGATCGATGACCGGATCGTGCTCGACGGCACGGCCCTCACCCTCTCCGGCGGCGAGGGGGCGAGGCTCTCCTTCATCGGCGGCATGGGCAAGGCCGCCAGCATCACCGATCTCTCGCGCGATATGACGGTCGCCTTCGGGCCGGGGAGCGGCAGCCTCACCTTGGCCGATGTCACCCAGGATGCGGGCTTCACGCTGCACTTCACCGGCGGCGTCGGCGGCTTCGCGCGCTATGCCGATGTGCTGCGCAACCTCTCCGCCGATGGCCATGGCGGCACCCTGCTGACGGTGCCGCAGGGTGGCGCCACGCCGGTGACGATCGATTTCCAGGGCGTCGCGCGCGCCGCCCTCAGCCCCGCGCTCTTCCAATTCGGCTGAAGCGGCGCTTCACTGCGGGGCGGAAGCCGCGGCCAGGTGCGCCGTGGCAGGCGCCGGGTTGAGGGGGAAAGCTGGGCGATGGATTGGCATCTCTATCTCGGCTTCCTGCTCGTCACCTTCATCCTCGGCTGCATTCCGGGGCCGAATGTCGCGCTGATCGTCGCGAACAGCATCGCCCATGGCCCGCGCTACGGGCTGATGACGGTCGCGGGGACGCTTTCCGCCCAGGTCATCCAGCTCGTCGCAGTCGGCCTCGGGCTGGCGGCGCTGCTGCATGGCCTCAGCGCCTGGTTCGCCGTCATCCGCTGGCTCGGCGTCGGCTATCTGCTCTACCTCGGCATCCGGCAATGGCGGGCGCCGCCGGTCGATCTCACCCGGGTGGCGGCGGGGCGGAAGGTGCCGCTCAGCGCCATGCTGCCGCGGGCCGCCGCCGTCTCGCTGACCAATCCCAAGGTGCTGCTCTTCCTCGGCGCGCTCTTCCCGCAATTCGTCTCCACCGCCCATCCGGTGCTGCCGCAGGTCGCGCTGCTGGCGGCGAGCTTCCTCGTCATCCTGGGGCTGATGGATGCCGGCTGGGCGCTACTTGCCGGGCAGTTGCGCAGCGTTCTCGGCCAGCGCGGGCGGCTGCGCAACCGGCTTTCGGGCGGCATGCTGATGGCGGCGGCATGCGGCCTCGCCCTCGTCCACCGGCGGTAGAGCGGCTGCGCTATATCAGCCTCTAACCGTTCAACGATCTCGCCCCCGTGCTCGATGACAACCCAACCCTCATCGCACTCTCCGTCGATCCGGGCAAAATACCTCATGCAGCAGCCTGGCTGAGTAGACCCTCAGGCCAATCGAATTTTCACCACTCCCGTGGATGCAATCCCCAAACGGGGGCCGGCTTGCTCGGCCGATCATGCGCAGTGAAACGGGGAATCGTGACGTTGGAACGCAGATACTTCCGGATCGTGTTCCGCGACAAACCCGTACGCTGCGCAATCTTGCGGATGGGAACCTGCCGCCGGAAATGCCACCGGCGCGTCACACTCGGAAGATCCATCTTTATCACTCCGAATGCCTCGACCGCTCGATCGGAGGAAAGGTCAGAAAACGGCGGTTCTCAGCAAAAATTTCCGGCCTTCTCGAACCAGTTATCACGAAAAATCAATAATTAAGATTTATTAACAGGCTTTTTGCTCGCGACTAAAGTTCTCGCGCTGTCGCAAGAAGAGGGTCTGATTGATGGCACTGGAGTCTACCGGTGAGCGGTTCATGCCAGGCATGGAGGGGGAAACCGCAATTGAACACTTGCATAGGTATCTGATCGCTCAGGAGCTGGCCCCGGGCCTCGATGTTCTGGATATTGCAAGTGGGGAAGGATACGGCTCCGCACTGCTTGGCAAATGCGCAAAATCGGTCATCGGTGTTGATATTTCCATCGATGCGGTCAATCATGCCAATAGCGCCTACGCAAATGATACCGTTCGTTATATGGTCGGAAATTGTCTCGACATTCCCCTTCCCGGTAACTCTGTAGATCTCATCGTTAGCTTCGAGACCTTGGAGCATGTTGAAGATCATGATCGCCTTCTCTCAGAATATAAAAGGGTTCTTCGAGCGAATGGTCGCTTACTGATATCCAGCCCGGACCGCTACCTGTATTCCGTTTCGACAGGATATCAGAACCCTTTCCACAAAAAGGAACTGTACGACTATGAATTCCGCTCTTTGATCGAAAAATACTTCAATTTTTCAGTCTTTGGCGGCCAAAGAAACATGTTTGGATCAACGATTGGATTCGAGGACGCTAGTAGTTCAAACGTTTCTTTCTTGAGAGAACAGAGCCGGATTATCAAAACGAACGGAACGCCAAAGCCAATGTATCTTCTGGCGCTGGCGTCCGACAAAGAGCTTCCACCCTCAGTGAGTGGTGTTCTCATCGAACCAGTTACGTCTAGCGATGCGTTCCGCTCGATTGGTCAAGACGTATTAAACAAAGATCACGAAATAAAAGAACTGCGAGACAGCTGCGGCAACCTTGTCGGAAAATTAGACCACGCAGAAGAAGAGCTCAGATTACTTGGTAAAAAAGAACAGCATCAGTCGCACGAGCTGTCTAAATTGCGGGCACTTAATCTGCACCTTGAACAAGATTTGTCCAATAAAAGAGTGGAGAATGAAGGCCTCGAAGTTCGCCTAGACCGAGAGAAACTGGCGCGACTCCGGCTCGCGCGAGAAGCAGTGCTCTCTGCCAAGCAGCGCCACTCTGCGGGCGAGACGGCCGCTTTGGATGCGGTCGTGGCGAAACTGAGCAGTATAGAGGCTGCTCATGCCCAAGGTGTCGAAGATCAAGAGAATAGGCTGCGGGCATTGTCGGAGCAGTATGAGATAGCCTTGGGGGAAGTCGCGCGCCTTGCACAAATCGAGCAAAGCTTGACTTGGCGGGTGACGAAGCCGGTTCGGACGGTTCTGAGTAAGAGCCCTGCCAGCCGCCGCGCAATTCGCGCAGTGGCAAGGCGGATACGATCCGTTATGCGCGGCACCCGGACAGTGCCTCGCTCGACGCCGCCAAATGAATGCGACCAAAAGCACGAACAATTCGTCATTGAAAACGATGTTTCTGCTTCTCTTCAGCCGCCTTCGGCACGCCAGTCTTACGAGGACCGAGTTCTCCAAAGGCTGCGAGCAGCCTTTGATGTTGATTACTACAGTCGGCAAGTGGAAACTATGGGCGGGTTC
The DNA here is from genome assembly GCF_054665095.1 of Acidisoma sp. C75. NCBI lineage: Bacteria > Pseudomonadati > Pseudomonadota > Alphaproteobacteria > Acetobacterales > Acidocellaceae > Acidisoma > Acidisoma sp. C75. The sequence goes on along the minus strand of NZ_BAAFHD010000007.1, from coordinate 5,700 downwards.
GCTACAGAGGATGAGGCGCTGTCTCATTTTCTAGATTTTGGTTGGAAGATGGGACTTGATCCTTCTCCCTTGTTTTCAACCTCATATTATCTTCAAATGCATGCCGATATCAGGAACTCGGATGAAAATCCGTTTGTCCATTGGGTGATGCACGGAAGAGAAGAGCTTCGCCGGTCCATTCCATTCCAGCGGCGTGTGCGGCAGGGCTTTGGTGCGCCCTTGGTCAGCGCAATCGTCCCGAACTACAATCACGCGGCGTTTCTAAAAAAGAGGCTGGATTCCATTCTTTCGCAGACCTACCAAAAAATTGAGATCATTGTTTTGGACGACTGCTCTACGGACGGAAGTGTCGAGATCATCGCGCAATACGTATCAAAACATACCGACAAAATCCGGTTCATATCGAATGCAAAAAATTCCGGGAACGTCTTCGCGCAGTGGCGGAAAGGGCTTTCAGCCGCAAGAGGCGATCTTTTTTGGATATGCGAGAGTGACGACTTTGCAGAGTTGGACTTTCTCGAAAAGCTGGTTCCGACATTTGCAGATGAAAGCGTGATGTTGTCCTTCGGCAAAATCCAGCTGTGTGACGTTGAAGGAACTCCCGACTTTTGGCTAGACGGCTATCGTGAGAGGGCCCAGTCAGGAATCTGGAACGCGGAGCAGATTAAACCTGCAGCCTGGTGGTTTAAGAACGGATTTTCCAGAGCAAACGTGATCCCGAACGTTGGCGGCTGCCTGATTCGTTCTCAAGCGATCAGCGACAACACGTGGGCAAGCGCCGAACAGTATAAAATCCTCGGCGACTGGTTTCTATATAGTGAGTTGAGTCATGGCGGCAAAATTGCCTACTCACCAGATGCCGTATCCTATTTCCGGCAACACGGCAATAACACCTCTGTTAAGAGCTTCCATACGAAGCATTACTATCAGGAGCACGAATCGCTTTTACGTCACATTGCCCAAAAGTGGGGCGTCAGCGACTCAGTCCTCTTCGACTTTTCTGTCAATCTGAAGGAAGTATTCGATAACTCGCGTGCGGAGCGTGAAATCGGACCATTTGAATCAGTATATCGCAAGGAATCGCTGGAACGAACAAAAAGATCGCAGAGACACGTCCTTTTCTGCGTGCTGGGATTCCATCTTGGTGGAGGAGAGCTATTCCCAATCTTGCTAGCAAATGAGCTTATCAAGCAGGGAATCATGGTGTCCTTCGTTGTTTTTCACGGAGAGGTCCGAGATGAAAATATTCGACGGCAGCTCGACTCCAGGATCCCTGTTTATGATTTTGAGGACATAGAAGAATATGGGATCTGGGATTTTGTCGTTGATGCCGAGGTTGATCTGATTCATTCGCACTTCTGTAGGTATGAAGAGCGGTTTTTCGCCGAAGCCTCAAGTCGGGCCATCGTGCCGTATATAGTGACGCTACACGGTTCATATGAATGCATTGAATATCCAGCGGATCTCCTGCAGCGGATAAAGGAACAGGTTACGCAATGGATTTATCTCGCACCTAAAAACTTGGCGCATCTTCGCGATCCTGATGGATCGCTTCCACAGGGAGATCTCACCTTTATTGGCAACGGTATGCCCTTGGATAGCCGGCCCTTTCCGTTCGACCGCGCGTCGCTCGGCATTGAGGCCGACGCCCTTGTTGCTGCATTTGCCAGCAGAGCAATTCCGCAGAAAGGATGGGACCAGGCGATTCAAGCGTGTCTTCGGGCAGGGAAGTCTCTCGAGCGGGCCGTCCACATAATTCTGTGTGGGACGGGTCCAGAGTTCGAGCGCCTTAGCGCATATTACTCGGACCACGAGCGAGTGCATTTGATGGGTTATCAGGATTGCATCCACGGCCTCTACCGCTTGGCTGACTGCATAATATTTCCCTCGCGATTCGCGGGGGAGTCGTTTCCTTTAACACTTGTTCAGGCGCTTCAAACGGGCACCCCTGCGATAGCTACCGAGATTGGGTTCGTTCGCTCCATGATGACGGGAGGTTCTGACCGGGACGAGGATCTAGCTGGCGTGCTGGTCCCTCCGCTTTCCGACGATGAAGGCTTCGTGGACAGCCTCGCAGAAGCTCTGATCTCATCTGCCGAACCTCAAAAAATTGAGTTCCTTAGCCGGAAAGCGGCCGCCCTTAGACATTCGTTTGACATGGATGCTGTCGCAGCCAAATATATATCGTGTTATCGTAGATTTTGCTGATTGCGCAGTAGGGTGACGGCCATCTCGATGTTGGCCGTCGCTCGATGTTTGATCCCAGGGTTTGATGGTGCCAGGGACGTGGATCGGCGTCATGTAAACGGGCGGTGACGATCCGCAAATACATCGCCGCCGCGCGGCCGCCACCACGATCAGATCCAGCAAATGCCGGGACTGAACATCTACCCCCGCCAGGCGCAGAGGCGGGCGGCACCGAAAACCCGGTCGAGCAGCAGCGGCGCGGGGGTAGGCGGCGGCTCCCCGGCGCCGACCTCCGCCAGGATCAGCGCCTGCGGCGCGATCCAGCCGGCCTTGCCGAGGGCCGAGAGCGCGGCCGGCACCAGATCCTTGCCATAGGGCGGATCGAGCAAGACAAGCGTCGCCGCGCCTGCGCTCCCTGCGGCAGGCTGCGGCGGCCGCCGCGCATCGGCCGCCACCACGCGCGCCGCGCCCTCGGCCTTGCAGGCCGCGATATTGGCGCGCAGCGCGGCGAGGGCGGCGCGGTCCTGCTCGATGAAGACCGCCATCGCCGCCCCGCGCGAGAGGGCTTCGAGGCCGAGCGCGCCGGTTCCCGCGAATACATCCAGCACCACCGCCCCCGGCACCGCGCCGGCCGCCCAGGGGCTATGCATCAGCATGTCGAAAAGCGCCTGCCGCGCCCGGTCCGCGGTCGGCCGTGTCGCTTCCCCCGCCGGCGCGAGGAGCCGCCGCCCGCGCCAGCGGCCGCCGATGATCCTCAACCCCCGCCCCTCACGCCCGCTCGGGGCCGCCCGTCCGCCGGCCGGGCTTGCGGGCGCCCGCCTTCAGCCCGGCCGCGGCAACGGCCGCCGCCGTCTCGCCCGCCTTCGGCAGCTGGTCCCGCAGGATCTTGCCCGTCACCTCCTCCGCCGCGCCCTTCGGCAGCACGCCGAGCTGGAAGGGGCCATAGGCGATGCGGATGAGGCGCGAGGTCTGCAGCCCGAGATGCGCCATCACCCGGCGGATCTCCCGGTTCCGCCCTTCCCGCAGGCTGACGGTGAGCCAGGCATTATCGCCCTTGCGGCTATCGACCCCGGCCTCGATCGGGCCGTAGCGCTCGCCTTCCACCGTCACCCCTTGGGCGAGGGAGGCGAGCGCCTTCTCGTCCACATAGCCGTTCACCCGCACCCGGTAGCGGCGCACCCAGCCGGTTTCCGGCCGTTCGAGCAGGCGCGCCAGGCCGCCGTCATTGGTCAGCAGAAGCAGCCCCTCGCTATTGAGATCGAGCCGCCCGACCGAGATGAGGCGCGGCAGGCCGGGGGGCAGCTTCTCGAACACCGTCGGCCGGCCTTCCGGGTCCTTATGCGTCGTCACCAGGCCGGCGGGCTTGTGGTAGCGGAAGAGGCGGCTGCGCGCCGGGGCATCGACGACGCGGCCATCCACCTGCACCACATCGCCCTCGGCCACGAAGCTCGCCGGATGGTCGAGCACGCGGCCGTTGAGCTTGACGCGCCCTTCCGCGATCATCCGCTCGATATCCCGCCGGCTGGCGACCCCGGCGCGCGCCGCCCATTTGGCGATGCGCTCGCCCCGGGCGTCGTTCTCCATCTCGCCGCTCATCGGCAGGCCTCCACGAAAGCCGCGAGGATGCGGGCATCCGCCGGATCGGTATGGAACTCGGGATGCCATTGCACGCCAAGGCAGAAGCGATAGCGCGGATCCTCGATCCCCTCGATCACCCCATCGGGGGCGACCGCGTTGACGACGACGCCCGGCCCCGCATCCCGCACCGCCTGGTGGTGGGAGGTATTGACCAGCATTTCACCCCCACCCGCGATCCGCGCGAGCAGGCTGCCCGGGGTGAGCGCCACCGGGTGCCCCGGCTCGTCGTGCCGGGTCTTCTGCTCATGCGCCAGGGCCTCGGGGATGCTGTCCGGAATATGCTGGATGAGCGTGCCGCCGAGGGCGACCGCCATCAACTGCTCCCCCCCGCAAATGCCGAGCACCGGCATATCCCGCTCGAGCGCGCCGCGCAGCAGCGCCATCTCGGCCGCCGTCCGCCCGGATTTGAGCGAGACGGTTTCGTGCCGCTCGGCCGCGCCATAGATCGCCGGGTCGATATCGAAGGCGCCGCCCGTCACCACCAGCCCGGCGATGCGATCGAGCCAGTCTTCCGCCAGGGCTGGATCATGCGGCAGTGCCACCGGCAGGCCGCCGGCCTCGGCCACCGCCGCGAGGTAGTTCTGCCGGATCGCGTACCATGGGTAGCGGGACCAGCCGCCCGGCTGCTCGCTATCGAGCGTGATGCCGATGAGCGGGCGGCTCACGCGCTGAATTCCCCGAGCATGATCTCGATCTTGCGGAAGGCGAGGGAGACTTCCCGATCCTTCGGCACCAGGGCGGCGATGCGGGCCCCGGCTTCGTGGCTGGGCGCGATGAGGCCGCGGAGGGTGACGAGATAGGGGGTGAGCGCGGCGCGGTCGGGCAGTTCGCCGCGGTCTCCCGCCTCGTCCATGGCGACGATGAGGTCGCTGAAGCTGCGCAGCCATGCGAAGCGCGGATCCTGCATCACCGCGGTGAGCAGCTTGTAGGGGTTGCCGTCCAGCCCGCTCGCGCGGGCTTCCGCCTGGATCAGGGCACGGTGCAGATCCATCACCGCATGCGAGAGCGGGCGCTGCAGGGTGCTGGGCGTGGGTTTTTCGGGTCGCTTTGCCATTCCCTGCTGATGGCATGAGATCGCCCCCAAGGTCCACTGGACTGAGCAAGCGTCTGGCGGCAAGAAGTCGCATGACCTCGATGATGGAGATCGCGCTCGCCGAAGCGCGCGCCGCCGCCGCGCGGGGGGAGGTGCCGGTGGGCGCCGTGGTGCTCGATGCCCAGGGCCTCGTGCTGGCGGCGGGCGGCAACGAGACGGAGGCTGCCTGCGATGCCTCCGCCCATGCCGAGATGCTGGCGCTGCGCGCCGCGGCGCGGGTTCGGGGATCGCCCCGGCTCGCCGATTGCACGCTCGTCGTGACGCTCGAACCCTGCCCGATGTGCGCGGCGGCGATCAGCGCCTTTCGCATCCGCCGGCTCGTCTTCGGCGCCTATGATCCGAAGGGTGGCGGGGTGGAGCATGGCGCGCGCATCTTCGCGGCCTCCTCCTGCCACCACGCGCCGGAGGTGATCGGCGGGGTGCGGGAGCGGGAATGCGCGGCGCTCCTGCGGGACTTCTTCCAGGCCAGACGGTGAGGGGGTGTTGCTGACCTCTTCGGAGAGGCTGTCCTCGAACGATGTCCGAACGACGGCTTGGCAAGCCGCACGCCGTATTGGGTGATACGCTGGGGGTGTCTCTACTGGGCTGAGAGCGGAGTGGCCGCTTTCCATGCCAGGTTTCGAGGAAGCGGACGTAGTCGTGAGAGAAGCGACCGGCGGCTATCGACACCATTTCGGGACGTTTACGGCCACATAGTTACGGCAGTGTCAGGAATTCCGTGTATGGGCGGCGGTTGAACATCAGGCCGCCATGGCCCTTACGAAGCGATCGCCGAAGATGAC